>CAZFLB010000113.1:0-21641 GCA_964518945.1 uncultured Acidobacteriota bacterium
AAAGGTCTTTTTAATAACAGAGGGCCCGGTCTTTTTCGGTGCATGCTCTGACGCTTCCCGATTCGATTCAATGCTCGGGAAACCCTGCTTTAACAAACGATGATGATGAATCTTACTGGTAGGATATTTTTTTTCCTTGGACTCTAGTAGTCCAGTATTTCTGCCGTGTGGCTTCCAAAACAGCTCAAAAGCTTTATCAAACAATGCAATATCACTACGGCGATAAACCAAGAGACAACGGCAAGCATGATAGAACTCCGAGCGCACACTAATATTTACATGTTCCAGTGCCTTTGCAAGATATAGGACATGCACTGGGCTAACATCTAGACCAACATCTCGAAGAATACGTCCAAACAAAACTAGATTTTGGAGGAAATATTTCCGTTTTTTTAGAACCACACTCTATTCCGATATCTTCGCCAGATCCAATATCTCTCGAACCTTACTTCCGCTAACTTTGTCAATATCATCTCTATACTTAAGCAAGGCCCCCAAAGTATTTTTAATTATTTTTTCATCAAGAGCCTCTTCGTTGAGAAGAACCAACGCATTAATCCAATCTAGCGTCTCAGCCACACCGGGCACTTTATACAATTCGACTTCTCGAAGCCTCTGGACAAACATAGTAACCTGCCTAGAGAGCTGATCCGAAACACCAGGTAAATGTGAACGGATAATAGCAAGCTCTTTCTCAAACGTTGGGTAATTAATCCAACAATATAGGCAGCGTCTTTTCAGCGCATCATGCACTTCACGGGTGCGGTTTGATGTCAATACCACAATAGGACGACGTTCGGCCGTAAAAGTGCCTATTTCTGGAATCGAAATCTGAAAATCAGAGAGAAGCTCCAATAGAAAGGCTTCGAACTCTTCATCACTGCGATCGACCTCGTCAATCAACAAAATTGGCGGCTTATCTAGTGTGTTATCGATTGCCCTCAGAAGTGGCCGCCGCAGTAGAAAGTCCGCGCCGAAAAGTTCCTTTTCATCTGGTGTTTCACCACGGCTTTCTGACAATCGGATGTGCATCATCTGTCGTGTATAGTTCCACTCATATACAGCCTGGTTTATATCAAGACCTTCATAACACTGAAGACGAATGAGTTCTGCATCAAAGAGCTCCGCTAAAACTTTAGCAACCGCGGTTTTTCCAACCCCAGACTCACCCTCAAGAAACAATGGCCGAGAGAGTTTTAGGGCAAGAAAAATACTGGTGGACAGCCCTTTATCCGCAATGTAACCATTTGACTTCAATCGAGATTGAAGCTCATCTATAGATACTACGGACAAGGCTTATGTCTGCTTTTCAGCTCTTTGAACAGCTTCAGTCAATGCTCGCCGCGACAACACCATTGCAAGATGCGTTCGGTATTCAGCAGACGCATACACATCGCTAAGTGGAGACTCAAGAGCTTCGATCACACGACTACACGCCTCAAAGATGGCAGTAGAATCAGGTACACGACCAACCAGTGAATGACTTACACTTTTGACAATAACGGGGACGGAAGTAACTCCACCGATCGCCAGACGGACATTTTTCACTACCCCATTCTCTGTTGCAACACAGACAGCAATACCAACAACTGCATAACTGGAAGCCGGGTGACGATGCTTTAGGTAACAACCTCCCTGGCCAGCCTCAATAACAGGGACGCTTACTTCTGTTAATATTTCTTCGTCCGTTAAGGCAGTAGTAAACAGGTCGACGAAAAAGTCATGAGCTAAGATTTTCCGCTTTCCTTTGGGTCCTTCGGTAGAGATCTCTGCCCCTAACGCTAGCATTGCTGTAGGGTAATCAGCCGCTGGGTCAGCGTGAGCAAGACTTCCTGCCATGGTCCCTCGATTACGCACCTGCAAGTCACCAATATTCAAAGCGACCTCAGATAAGACGGGACAGCGGGTAGTCACCTCTTTTGAACCTGCAACCGTTGAATGGGTGGTCAGGCCACCAACATGAAGCATTGACTTCGATACCCTTATCTTCTTGAGCGTTGTAATACGGCTAATATCGATGAGAACAGAAGGCGAACTTAGCCTTAATTTCATCGCAGGAATCAAACTGTGTCCACCTGCAATCAGTTTTGCATCTTTCTTACTCTTTAAAAGAGCAATCGCTTCTTTCAAGTTCTCGGGACGATAATAATCGAAATTTTCTGAGTACATGACCTACTCTCCTCCGAAGTAGTCAACTTTAACAGTGCTAGGGGTGGCTTCGTTAATGGCCTTCCATAGTTTGGCTGGTGTCAACGGCATATCCAAATGACGGATGCCTAATGGGGAGAGCGCGTCCATCACTGCATTCGCAACAGCAACAGTACTTGCAATCGTTCCCATCTCACCAGCACCTTTGACACCTAGAGGATTGTGTGGCGATGGCGTCTCAATGCGACCAATCTCAAATCCCGGGAAATTTCCAGCGCGTGGCATCGCGTATTCCATCATGGAGCCAGTTATCAATTGTCCTTTCTTGTCATAAACTCCTTCTTCCAGAAGCGCTTGACCGACACCTTGTACAATACCACCTTGGATTTGCCCCTCGACTAACATCGGATTGATAACATTGCCAACATCATCGACTGCAATATAGCGCTTAATCTCAACCTCTCCCGTTTCTCTGTCGATCTCTACTTGAGCGACATGAGCACTATTTGGAAACGTAAAGTTAGCAGGGTCGTAAAACGACGACTCTTCAAGGCCAGGCTCTAGACCATCTGGAAGGTTGTGGGCACTATAGGCAGCAAACGCCAACTCTGAAAACGACTTTGATTTGTCAGGAGCTCCCTTCCCATGTGCAATACCAGCAGTCTCATCGTAAACTACGTCCTCTACAGCGGCTTCGAGTTGATGGGCCGCAATCGTTATAAGTTTTTGACGAACCTTATCCGTACTGAGAACAAGAGCGCTTCCTCCAACACAAGCGCTACGGCTTCCGTACGTTCCCATACCAAAGGGTACACGGCCCGTATCTCCATGAACAATCTCAACATCATCCATAGGAACCCCAAGCCTATCTGCAACAATCTGGGCAAAAGACGTTTCGTGTCCTTGACCATGAGAATGCAACCCAGTGAGGACCGTAATTTTCCCAGTCGGATGAACGCGTACAACAGAACTCTCCCAAAAACCCACCGCAGAGCCAAGGGCACCTGCGACTTTGGAAGGTGCAGGACCACTGGCTTCGATACATCCTGATACACCAATGCCAACTAACCTATCCTCTTCCTCTCTATGTCTAGCTTGCTCAGCACGCATATCAATGTAATTCGACATCGCCATAGCCTTTTCAAATAGCGCACTGTAGTTGCCGCTATCGTATTGAAGTGCGACAGGTGTTTGATACGGGAATTCGTCCGTCTCAATAAAATTCTTCCGGCGCAATGCAACAGGGTCCATCTCTAATTCCTGAGCAGCAATGTCGACAAGACGCTCAATCACGTATGCTGCCTCAGGCCGGCCCGCACCACGGTAAGCATCTACCGGTACCGTGTTGGTAAGTGTCCCAAACACCTCACCCCAAATACCTTTCATTTTGTAAAGCCCCGAAAACAGAGTTATATAAAATGCGGTCGGGATAAGAGGCGCAAAAGTAGACAGGTACGCGCCCATGTTTGCCCAGGTGGAAACATGCATACCCGTAATTTCCCCGTCTTTTTTCAATGCCATTCTGGCAACAGTCACATGATCTCGCCCTTGTGAATCTGTCATAGCGGACTCGGAACGAGTTGCAACCCACTTAGCAGGCCGATTGACAGCCCTGGCAACCCAAGGCGTAATCACTTCCTCTGGGTAATGAAATATCTTACTTCCAAAACCACCACCTACATCTGGGGAAATAACACGAAGGCGATTCTCAGGAATTCCAAGTGTAAAAGCGCTGAGCAATAACCGTATCGGTTGTGGGTTCTGACTGGTTGTCCATACCGTCATTTCTTTAGTGGACTGACTCCATTGCGCAACGCAAGCCCTAGGCTCCATCGCGTTAGCAATAAGCCTCTGATTCCTGAGCTCGAGATCTACAATGTGATCTGCTTCCACAAAAGCTTCGTCACATGCCTCTTTATCTCCAAGTGACCATTCGTAACTTGTATTCTCAGCCACATCATCATGAACGAGTGGCATTCCAATATCTGTTGTTTCTCTGGCATCAATAACCACAGGCAACTCTTCGTAAGTGACGTCAATTAATTCTAGAGCATCGACCGCAATATAAGGGTCCTCAGCAACTACAACAGCAATACCATCACCAACATGCCGCACCTTATCAACCGTCAAGGCATGACGTGTGGGAACTTTGATATCGGGTACCTGCCATCCACAAGGAAGTGGGCCACAGCCTACAGACAACAAGTCCTCACCAGTAAAAACAGCAACGACACCTGAAAGCGATTTTGCTTTTTCTATATCGATCTTCTTGATGTTCGCGTGACCATAGGGACTTCGCTTAACTGCCAAATGCACCATTCCTGACAGACTTAAATTAGCAACATACCTTCCACTACCCTGAAGAAAGCGCGGATCTTCAACACGTCTAACACTCTTACCGATATAACCCATCAATCACCGCCCTTGCTTTCAACCTCACCTGCCTTTGGTTTGGCTGTCTGCACACTCTGTGCTGCAACGATAGATTTGACAATATTTTCATAACCCGTACATCGGCAAAGATTACCTTCAAGACTATGCCGGACATCACTCTCGCTCAAGTTTGGATTGTTTTTGAGTATTTCTGTTGCAGTCATAATCATTCCAGGGGTGCAAAATCCACATTGAAGACCATGATTATCCCAAAACGCCTGTTGAATGGGATGCAACTCCGAACCGTCAGAAAGACCCTCGATAGTTAAAATATCACTACCATCTGCCTGTACCGCGAGAACTGTACAGGATTTAATGGCATCACCATCTACAAGTATTGTACAGGAGCCACACTGACTGGTATCACAGCCAACGTTTGTTCCCGTTAGACCTAATACATCCCTAAGATAATGTACTAACAATAATCTAGGCTCTACTTCGTTCTCGGTATCAACACCATTAACTCTAACGCTAACTGGAATCTTCATAAGTGTGCTCCTAGAAGGGCTGGCGGACATCCACTCCACATTTATAGGAAAGATAAAGAATGTGAACGTCCATCATTTAAGCTGGCAGAACATTGCTCATCCGGCAAGCTAGATGGGAAAGAATACTATAGCTGAATCGTTTAAGCTACTTATCGAGCAACCGTTGTAAATGATAGGCACAAATTGTTACCCGACAAACCTTGTATAGTGCTCAACACACATTCCAACACCAAGCAATCTAAGAATTATATGCGTTCGCTTTAAGTGCTCCGTATTCGATACCATGAAGTAATAATGGCAACAAATCAAAGACGCGAAGGTCCGATTCTTCTCGTTGAACCAAACATCAACCGAGTCACAAGACGGTTTGGATTACCAGCCGTCGCCAATTACCCTCCTCTGGCTCAAGTACGCCTCGCCGGGCAAATTAATGATGAAAATGTCCGAATTCTGGACCTCCGAATACCAAAAGAGCGAAAGCTGTTTGTGGAAACTATCCGAGAATCACAGCCAGCTCTAGTCGGTATCTCTTTAACCTTTACGTCAAACGGAGATGAAGCTACCCAACTAGCTTCAAATATACGAAGGGCATCCCCTGAAACAGTAATTGTTTTAGGTGGAACTGGGGCATCCGAAGACCCAGCTTCTTTCTATGAATCAGAAGTTGACTTCATCGGGTTTCGTCGCTGTGACTCTTCACTCAACTTATTAGTGCAAAGTCTGCGTACAACTGGGCAAAAACCTGAATCCCCACCAGGATTCCTTGTGAGGACAAATAAAGGTCAATGGGAACAGGGAAATAGCGTTGATGCGACTCCGATGGAAGCTCTTAAGCCTTACGCATGGCACTTACTTCCAAAATACTACTGGAAACATTATTTTCAGGGCTACAGACCGACAGGAATCGGTCAAATGAGCGAAGGGTGCCCTTTCGATTGCACATTCTGCAGTGTCTGGAAAGTACACGGTCGTAGTATCAACATAGCCTCTCTTGCTAATGCCCAACACGACTTACTCTCCCTTCCCACATTTGTTCGGGCATTCTTTTTTGCAGACGACATCTGGATGCAGGCTAACGAATCACAACTGAAATCGTTACACGACCCACTACTTGAATGGATCTCCTCGGAATTTCTTCCCTCACATCAAAACTTTTGGTTCACAGCTGAAACTCGCACCGATGTTTTCTTGAGGCAAGAAGCGCGTTTTCAGCTGTGGGCTCGTGAAGGTGGTCTACAGCGTATTTTGTTCGGTATTGAAGCCGTCACTGATAGTCAACTCGATGATTTCAGTAAACGTACAACCGTAGACATAAATAGCCTTGCAATCGAAAAAGCTGCAAACCTTGGAATATTTGTGACTGCACAATTTGTAATACCATGTGAAGCAGACCAAGCATACTTCGACGAGCTTGCTCACTTTCTAAAAGAACA
Source organism: uncultured Acidobacteriota bacterium (assembly GCA_964518945.1). GTDB lineage: Bacteria > Acidobacteriota > Vicinamibacteria > Marinacidobacterales > SMYC01 > CAZFLB01. The sequence continues at coordinate 6,503 of CAZFLB010000113.1, forward strand.
CCGACAGATCATAAACGTGTCCAACTTCACGATTGCCACACCACTTCCAGGAACGGAACTTTATGACAACCTGCTTGAAAAACACGAGGAACTTGCGGACCGTAATATAGTCACCCACCCAGCGTTTTCTCTTTTCACCGCACTTTCTCCAACTCAGATGAACACTAACGATTTCTATAAACAAGTTGCAAAAATCCACCAAATAGCCAATCAATTCAAATTGGACTGGACAGCGATAGAAAATCTTGGCTCAGTTGCACTGCGCTCACCATGGCTTCTACCGAACATACTGAAAATGCCTTTCCATCTAAATGGTTTAACACGTCCTGAAACATTTCTCGATACCCACCGAGAAGTACAAGGAGAAAGAGTTTTCACTTAACTGGACTTTAACTTCGTAAAAACCTCTCCCTTCAACCAACGTTCACGATTAAAAATCCTCTAAAACCCATCTGGAGAGCGTCGGTGCTTTGTCTTTTGCTCATATGAATACGCAAGCTCAATCAAGCGCCCTTCGGAATATGGCCGTCCCAAAATCTGAAGACCTGCTGGTAAATTTGTATATGTATAACCCATCGGTACGGTAACTGCTGGCATCCCGGTTGCTGGTGCTACACGCTGTGAGTTGTCCCCTTTGTATTCCTCGATAGGCTTATCAAGGTGGGCAGGTGGATTCGACCAAGTAGGATAAAGAAGAGCATCAATATCCTCTCTGTCCATTGCCAAAATCACATCTGACAAATAAGCTTGTCGACCAGAGTGCTCAACATATTCCGGGCATGGCGGCTCCCACTGTATTGGAGAAATATCCATTGGACTATCTAGATACCGTTCCAGACGTGCCTTAATGTATTCCGAATATAAGCCAGTTTCGAGTACTTCTAGAACATCTCGAATCGGTGCCATGTCACCAAGTGACTGGAGGTAAATATACATATCGTAGCGGAACCGCTGGCACGAATTTTTCGCCTCAAGATGTGTTTCGAAATTATCAATAACCGCGGGATCTATTATTATTGCTCCAGCATCGCGCAAATCTGAAAGTGCTTGCTCAAATACAGCTGTAACTTCTGGGTCGGCATCATTAGTATCTACAAGTGCTCGCACCACGCCAAGACGTGCTCCTTCAAGTCCATCCAGATTGAGAAATTCCGTATAATCTGATTCTCGCTTTCCTTTTCCTAGTGTCGTATATGGATCGGCCGGGTCGTAACCAGCAACAATGTTAAACATTCGTGCGCCATCCTCAACCGTTCTGGTCATAGGACCTGCAATATCGCGATCAAAGGCCAAAGGGATCACCCCATCTCGACTAGTAAGACCAATTGTTGAACGTATCCCAAAAAGTGCTAGATGTGACGATGGACCACGAATAGAATTCCCCGTATCAGAACCCAGACCCGCAACTCCAAAATTTGCAGCGACACCAGAGGCCGTTCCTCCGCTGGAACCAGCAGGTACACGGTCAAGAGCATAAACATTAGCAGTAACCCCGTGAGACGAACTCTCAGTTCGGCGAGCACTGAACGCCCACTCCGCCATATTAGTCTTCGCTATAATTATTCCATCCTGTTCACGAATTTTCCTTACCATAAAGGCATCATCCGGCGGAAAGTTGTCAGCTAATGCTATGGACCCTCCTGTCGTAGGCATATCATGGGTGTCAAAGTTATCTTTCACAAGCACAGGTGCGCAAAACAACTCACCTAGTTCCACTCCACTCGCTATCGCACCGTCGATGTGTCGAGCCTTATCCAATGCCTTCGGGTTCACAAACGTTATAGCATTAACGGATCGCTGCTTATCAAACCTCGCGATACGTTCGAGATAGTCAGAAACAACCTGAACACATGTTGTCTGACCACTAAGGATAGCATTCTGAATTTCTCCGATTGTAGTCTCAACAATAGCAAAGGGCTGATGAACAACATTTTCTGCTTCCTCCGCGCTATTACAACCGTAAAAACCACATCCGTAACTCACTAAAATGATAAATGCCTTTATTAATTTCATCTCACGAGCTTATCAGTAACAAAAGGAACTTGCACCACATCAAAAAACACACTTTGAACAACATTAGGAATACCTCTATTTCGTGTTGCTTGCTTTCAAAGCACTTGATGGGATTGCACGCCTCTAACTAACGGTCTAAACTCACTTCGTAGTACCTTACAAGCAGCCAAGACAAGGAAAAGCATGAAAAATCACATGAAAACCATCTGTTTTTTGATAGTTACCGTTGCTTGCCTCCAACCTGGATTACAAGCCCAAGATTGCTCCGTTATTGGGCAAAACAATTTCGTTAAGCTAGTGCTTGATTCATATTATCTCTGGTATAGAGAAATGCCTGATGCTAACCCAGCATTGTTTGACTCTCCCGAAGCTTACTTAGAGGCAGTTCGGTACCGCCCTCTAGACAAATCTTTCAGCTACATCTCCGGCCGTGCTGCCACTGACGCTTTCTACTCCAACAGCGAATTTATAGGAATAGGCTTCTCCCAAAGACAACTAAGTTCCGAGCAACTACGTGTTGCACAGGTCTTTCCTGACAGCCCAGCCTCTGATGGCGGACTTCGAAGAGGCGACTACCTTCTGGAAATCAATGGCCGTTCCATTAAAGAACTCATCGAAAGTGGCGAGCTACGATTTGAGTTAGGGCCTTCGACAATAGGCACTCGAGTCGACCTAGCCTGGAAATCGCTCCAAGGTGTATCACGTAGTGAGACCTTTATTAAACGAATCGTAACTATTCCCACCGTTTCTCAAAGTAATGTGTTCGAGTTAAATGGAAATCTAATCGGCTATTTACACTTTCGTAACTTCGTCGAACCTTCCATTCAAGCTCTCAATTCTGCTTTTGCTGAATTTCGAAAACAAGGGATTAACGAACTCATTCTCGACTTGCGATACAACGGGGGCGGACTCGTTCACGTTGCAAGACATCTCGCAAGTCTGATCGGAGGAATACGGACGAATCAAAAAGTGTTTGTTGAATACATTCACAACGACAAACAGACCAACCGTAATCGAAAAGTTCGCTTCGAAAACCGTGCTCAAGCCCTAAGCCTTCCACGAGTAATAATAGTTACATCTAGGGCATCAGCTTCATCCAGTGAGCTAGTAATCAATGCGTTGAAACCGCTCGTCCGTGTAACCTTGGTTGGCAGAAGGACTTACGGAAAACCTGTAGGACAATATGGGTTCAATTTCTGTGAAAAGGTTGTCTTCCCGGTTTCATTTAAAAGCGTAAACTCATTAGGTGATGGAGATTTTTACAATGGGTTTTTGACCGACTGTCCAATGCGAGATGGTTTTAATCGACCCCTCGGCCACCGAAAAGAAGCTATGCTCTCTGAAGCTATCTACTACTTAGAGAACGGTGTATGTAGCCCAGATTCAGAATCCGAAAGAAAACTAAGTGCCCAGCGGAAACTCAGCTTCATTGAACCAACCTCCCACCCAATCGGATTCGAGCACGTTATCAACGCTTGGTGAGCCCCCTATAAATAGATCTGTTTTGAAACAGAAGGCGATGAGAGGCCTTTAATGGCAAAGGTTTCAACAATAGTTTAAACACCACTTATTATTCAATTTGGAATCCTTTGCGAAAACCACTCCACATTTCGAACCAATAGGTCTCGAACAAGAGTCGGTACCTTTATCCCATGAGGTTCGTCAGGATAAATAACAAGTTCCGTCTCAGTTTTTCCAATCGCTCGCAAAGCCTCATAAAATTGAATACTCTGTTCTGCTGGCACGCGTTCGTCTTTTTCGCCCACTTGAATCAGTAAAGGTGTCGTTACAGTTGCAACTCTCCTATAAGCAGAACGTTCCTCATAAAGGTCAAAGTCCTCCCAAGGCTTCGGACCTAAATAAGTGTGATAAAAGTCAGGTAAATCCGTTTGCGAATACATTGAAATAAGATCGTTTGCTCCAGCTCCCGCACTGGCCGCTCTAAATCGATCTGTTTGCGTAATGCCCCAGAAAGTATGGTGACCTCCAAAACTCCAACCCATCACACCTAAACGTTTAGAGTCCACTATCCCTTTCTCAATCAGATAATCAACACCTGAATCAATATCAACCCAGTCACGCCCAGATATATCACCTCGGTTTAAACCACGAAAACGCTCCCCATAGCCAGTAGAGCCGCGATAATTAGGTTGTAACACGGCATAGCCCATGCCTGTAAAAACTTGAATCGGATATCCACCTCGGCGCGGTGAGAATCGGTTGGAAGAGACACCAGATGGACCACCATGAATAACAAGGAGCAGCGGCAGACGTTGATTTTGTTCGTACTCTGCAGGGAAATTCAAAACACCTTCGATGCTCTCCCCATCCGCACGAGACTTCCAACTAACTACACTCTGTTCGCCGAAAGTAAAACTTCGCACATACTCATTCATTTGTGTGAGCTTTCTCGGCTTGAAAGATTTAGTATTTGCAACAAAGACCTCAGCAGGTTGGTTTCCGGTTTCAGAGAGAAAAGCAACTGTTGATGCGTCCTCTGTTGTAGTGAAACCGTACGAATAACTATCTCCACTTATACGAAGAGGATTGTCACCCATTCGAAATAGACAACGGCTGGTTTTTTCACTCGCCTCCACATAAAGATCAGTGTTTGTTAGCGCGACAAAACCCGCGTGCTCGTCGAAGTTTTCCGTCAACACTTTAGGCTCACCGCCCAAATGCGGAACCTTCCAAAGTTCACGATTATATGTTCCTAAAACATGACCAGTGCCTGAGACAATAATGTCATCGTCATCTGTCCATGCCACAGGTTCCTCTCCCCCAGGAATGACTGTCAAAGTGCGCTTCGAATCACCCATCTCATCTACAATATAAACATTCATCTCGGTACGAGACCGAAGCTCCGGGGATGAGCGCCCCGCAAAAGCGATGGATTGAGAACTTGGACTCCAAACAAATCTAGTCACAAAAAGTTCAGTTGGTGAAACTCTAATAGGATTAGTCGTACTTGCATCATTAATTGACACCACCCAAAGGTGAGACCATTCATCTTGATACGATTGACCTGAAACCATAGGACGACCACGTATCTTTTCGAAAGCTATTTGCTTAGAACTGGTCTTCGGCTTAGCAACAAAACCGATTCGGCCTCCATCTGGGCGTATTTTGAATAACTCTATTGGTGTAACCCAATCCGTAATAGGCCACAACTCTCCTCCATCAGGACGAATACCAAATAGCTGTTTAGAACCGGTACGATTTGAAACAAACATTAACCAATTAGAATCAGGAGCCCAGCGTGGCTTTTCATCTTCGGCTGGGTTAGATGTCAATCGCTGAGGCTTAGAACCCTCAGCAGTAGATACTACCCAGATATCTGAATCATTAATGTTTTTCTGAAAGTTCATTCGAGTAACCACGTAAGCTACCCAACGTCCATCAGGACTAATCTGTGGGTCAGAAGCGATGGGAAGGGCAAGCACGTCTTCGACACTCATAGGACGCTTGCTCAATGCGTTGCTCAGGGATGCATATAAAACAAAAAACGTGAACAAACTTATCTTAGCTACATTCATACACTTCTCCTAATAATACTTAGTAGTGGCACTGAGCTCTCTTTTCAGGTATTAGAAAGGTATCAAGTCTGGAGGAAAAACTCATGCAGAGAGTGAGCTTCGTTCTTTTTTTGGCCTTGGTGCCTATCACGTCTTCAAATGCTAACGATTCAGTACCCTCAGAAATGGTAGACGCTGCAAGACATTTCCTCGCATCCTTGTACAAATCCCAACAAGCCCCAACTACTTTCTCATTCGATGATGAAGAAAGACTGAACTGGCACTTCATTCCAAAAGAGCGAGAAGGGTTACCAATAAAATCAATGAGTCCAGCCCAACGAAAATTGGCACATCGTCTTCTCACAACTGGTTTAAGCTCCAAAGGTGTCCAAAAGGCACTCGATATAATGTATCTAGACCACATACTATTCGAGAAAGAGCGTCGTGCGATACGAGACTCCGACCTTTATTATTTCACAGTGTTCGGTCAACCATCGATGTCAAACACTTGGGGCTTTCGAATAGAAGGTCACCACCTTTCCCTGAATTTCACCTTAAGACACGGAGAATTAGTTTCTACATTTCCATTGTTTATGGGAGCAAATCCAGCTGTAGTAAGGACTGGCCCCTTAAAGGGGATGCATACTCTATCTGACGAAGAACTTGTTGGCAGGAAGCTCATCGAAAGTTTCGACAAAGAAAAACTCAATGTTGCCTTGATCGCAAACAACGCTCCAGACGACATCATCACTGGAGCACAACGAAAGGCTATGATCGGAGATCCTAAAGGCATACCGTTCTCTAAAATGAATACGCAGCAGAGAAAATTATTGCTGTATCTAGTAACAACTTACGCAAACCGGTTGCGCAGTGATGTGGCAAATCATGAGCTGACGAAGATCGAAAGAGCAGGCAAGGAATCCGTACATTTTGCTTGGGCAGGAGGTATCACTCAAGGAGATCGCCACTACTACCGGATTCAAGGCCCCTCATTTTTAATCGAATACGACAATACTCAAAACGATGCCAACCATGTGCACACTGTTTGGAGAGACCTATCGGGAGACTTCGGGTTGTCCTCAGACCCGCTGACCGAGCACTATGCAAAAAGCCTACATCCACACACAAACAAAGCCGTTGCACTCGAACCACATTAGGCTATAACGTAACTATTAATTTATAGAAACTCACATTTCTATTTGTCTCTTTACACAAGAGAAAAACTCACCGGTCATTTTCTCAGTCACGGGTTTCATCAATCTAGATGCAAGACTAGCAATAGACCCAACTACATGGACATCTGCTTTCCATGAAACATTTGTAGATCCAGTAGCTCCGTCGGAGAAATGAATCTCACTGTTAACATCGATGGAACTCCCGGGAGCAGTACCGTGCATCTTCATCTTTGCCACATCAGGCTCCTGAAGGTCAATCCACTCGAATACAGTCCTGACCTTGACTTTAACGCTACCTAATCTTAGAGCTCCAACAACATTAAATTTTTTCTCTGGCTCAAGGATTTCCATTGATTCCACACCAGGTGCACACTGAGACAAAGATTTTGCATCAGTAAAAAATCTCCATACTTCGGCTTTAGTAGCCTTAATGTTATCTACTCCTTCAATCAACATTGGTATTCAATACACCTACTTCTTACAAAACTCTTCGTCAACATAATCACCTAGGTCGAGTTGGCACGTGTCCTCTTTTATAGACCATAACAGTCCTTCTGAACTCAATAACAGTAACACCTTCTTGATTAAATCCGGTCGTTCTTACGGTTACAATGCCAACATTCGGTCGAGACTTGGATTCTCGTTTTTCTAAGACCTCACTGCGCGAGTATATTGTGTCACCTTCAAAAACAGGATTTGTAAGTCTTACCTCATCCCAACCTAGATTGGCCATTACATTTTGAGAAACGTCTGCTACAGATTGACCCGTCACAAGCGCAAGCGTGAACGTTGAGTCAACTAGCGGCTTTTTGAACTCTGTTTGTGAAGCATAATGATGATCAAAGTGGATAGCATTGGTATTCTGTGTCAAAAGTGTAAACCAGCTGTTGTCGACAGGTAATACTGTTCGACCTAGTTGATGCTCGTAAACGTCACCAACCTCGAAATCCTCATAGACACGACCAGTCCAGCCTTCTTTTACTGCCATCAAATTACTCCCTCTTTGCGAAATTTCTCGATATCTGTTGACTCATAACCTAGACCCGAAAGTATGTTTTCCGTGTGCTCTGAAACACTCGGAACAGGCTCCATGACTGGTTCAGCGTCATTAATATCCGTCGGGGGAATCAACGACGAAATCTTTCCTGCAGGAGAATCCACTTCCCGCCATCGCTTACGCTCTAACAACTGCGGGTGTCGAATAAATCCTTGGACATCATTCACGCTAGCAAATGCAATTCCCGCCTCATTGAGTCGGCTCACCACATCGTCCAAAGTCAACGGCTGAAAAGTCTTCTCAATAAACGCAATGAGTGCTTCCCGATTTTCTATCCGAGTCACGGTAGTGTCGAAACGAGCGTCTTTTGTGAGAGTCGCATCTTCAAGCACTATTTCACAAAAAGCCTTCCACTCTCTATCGTTCTGGACAGCCAGGTAAATTTTATCGCCATCACCTACTTTAAAGTCTCCGTAAGGTGCAATCGTCGCGTGATGTGTCCCCGATCGCTCTAATTTATTATCTCCGTATAAAGTGTAGTAGATCGGAAAACCCATCCACTCACCCAAAGCATCAAGTAGCGAAACCTCAACGGCACTCCCCTCACCGGTTGACTTCCTTCTTATTAGAGCAGTGAGAATTCCAGAGAACGCGTGCATACCCGCAGCTATGTCAGCAACAGAAACGCCGACTTTCGCAGGCAATGACTTAGAACCGGTAACAGACAAAACCCCTGTTTCTGCCTGAATAAGCAGATCGTATGCTTTTCTATCTTTATAAGGCCCCGTCTTTCCGTATCCAGAGATTTCACATGTAATAATTCTTGGAAACATTTTTCTTACTAAGACACTTGAAAACCCGAGACGTTCCATCGCTCCTGGCGCTAAGTTCGACAATAAAATATCAGCACCTTCAAGCAACTTGAAGAAAATTTCGACTCCTGTCTTTGATTTCAAATCTAGTGTCAGTGACAATTTAGACCGGTTAAGCCAAACGAAATGACTTGACATTCCCTTAACTGCATCATCATAGGATCTTGCAAAGTCACCTTTGCCTGGACGTTCTATCTTAATTACCCGTGCCCCAAGGTCAGCCAGCTGACGTGAAGCGTAGGGTCCTGCAACTGCTTGTTCAACGGAAATGACCGTTATTCCAGCGAGTGGTTGCATCAATAGGAACGAGGAAGTCCTAACACACGCTCAGCAACATACGTGAGAACCAAATTCGTTGAAATAGGAGCCACTTGATAAAGTCGCGTCTCTCGTAGTTTTCGCTCAATGTCATACTCAGAAGCAAACCCGAAGCCGCCCAGAGTCTGAAGAGCTGCATTTCCTGCCTCCCAAGACGCATCAGCAGCCAACAATTTCGCAACGTTGGCGTCAACAGCACAACTCTCTCCACGGTCAAAGGAGTCAGCAGCACGAAATCGTAACAAATCGGCTGCTTCAGTATGAGCATAGGCTCTTGCGAGAGGAAATTGAATACCTTGGTTCTGTCCAATCGGTCTACCGAATACCTCTCTGCCCTTTGCATAGTCAGAAGCACGATCAACAAAAAACCGTGCATCACCAATACATTCAGCTGCTATCAGAATACGCTCTGCATTCATACCATCGAGAATGTAGCGAAACCCTTTGCCTTCCTCGCCAATAAGATTTTGAACAGGCACTTCGAGATCATCGATAAACAACTCACACGTATGGTGGTTCATCATCGTGTCGATAGGACGTACTGTGACTCCATGCCCAATCGCTTCCTGTAAATTAACAAGAAGAACAGACAGACCCTCCGTTTTTTTCGAAACCTCTTCTACTGGTGTCGTGCGGACAAGAAGAAGCATAAGATCAGAATGCTCTGTACGCGATATCCACACCTTTTGACCATTAACAATATAACGATCGCCTTCACGCCTAGCGAATGTCTTTAGCTTAGTCGTATCGGAACCAGTTGTTGGCTCGGTAACACCAAAAGCCTGAAGCCTCAACTCTCCAGCTGCTATCGGCGAAAGAAAACGTTTCTTTTGTTCGATCGAGCCGTGCCTAAGGAGCGTGCCCATAATGTACATTTGCGCATGACAAACAGCAGCGTTGCCAGGGGAGCGATTGATCTCTTCAAGAATGAGACTTGTCTCGAGTATTCCTAAACCGATACCACCATATTCCTCTGGAATTAAAGAAGCGAGCCAACCACCCTCGGTAAGAGCGTTAATAAATTCCGTCGGATAACCAGAATCTCGATCCAGTTTCTGCCAATACTCTCCGGGAAAATCACTTACAACCTCACGGACAGCTTGCCGAATATGTTCTTGCTCAGCTGTTAGCCGGAAATCCATTTGTTAGATCAATATAGCACGATCACCGGTAGTAAACCGATAAATGACATCCAAAAAGTTTATAAAATTCGACTACGTACCTCAGCAGCATTGATAAACCGCCGGTCCACAGAAACAGCCGTGTTTCCATTAAGACATTGAAACAACCGTAGTGTCTCAGTTTTAAATTCGCTTCTTGTAAGGACCTCGCGGCTCAGGCTTCGATGCACGCACATCAATCAGCTTAATGGAGGCATCTTCAACATGGATTAATCACCTGTACCAATACGAAGTTCCTCTTCACTATCAACTACTGTTTTACCAACTGCCCACCCTTAACTACAATTTCTACATCAGCAAGCGCCATAATATTAAATAGCGGATCACCGTTTACCACAATAACATCTGCTAATTTTCCCGGCTCGATTGTACCCAGGTCCAGTTCCTTTCCAAGAATGCGAGCATTGACATATGTTGCTGCGGAGATCGCAGCGTGTTCGGGCATTCCTAGATCAACGAAAGCCTTTATTTCACGCCACAAAGCCTCAGTGTGAAAGTTCATCGGCGTACCAGAATCAGTACCGATACCAATTACAACACCTGCGTCAATCCACTGCTTCATCGAAGCGTCACCAAAGAACATCTGACGCTCCGTGGTCGCAAAGTAATCAAGGGTATGAAAGTCTTCTAGGCTATCCTGAACTTCAGAGTACAGTTTGCCCGGAAAATCACTTTTTAACCGAGAATCCTGCAATCGCTCTGGAAATTGTACGGTTGCCGGAAAAACCCACACTCGATGCGCACCGGTTGGAACAACTGGACGACCACTGACTGCAATCGCTCTTAGCAAGTCCTCTTCAAACGGAGGAGTCCCTGCTGATCCAACGTGCTGCAAAACATCAACACCGGCCTCAAGAGCATTTTTAATTGACTCGGCATCATAGAGATGCGCATGTACAGGTATGGAGTGTCGATGTGCCATTGTAACAATTGCTTCATAGTCTTCACGTGTTAATCCAGCCCAAGCCTTGATAACATCCACACCGGCTAACGCTAGCTTTTCGACAACTTTAGCTGCTTCTTCGGATGACTGTATAGTGTTTTGAGACGATGGGGGAAAGCCGCGAAAACTCCGACGTGCTACCCAAGAGCCACTTACTAGCATACGTGGTCCAGGAATATCCCCACGTTTAATACGATCACGCAAGCTCAGGCTCTCCTCCAAAGGAGCACCTAGGTCCACTGCTGTTGTAATACCAGCATCTAATAGTTGCTGTGCAGAAATCTCCATTATTTGTTCGACTGAGAGATCTTTTTGGATTGAAAGCCAACTGAAAAAGCGACTGTAATCACCGTGACCCAATACCATTAAATGTGCATGAAGATCGATGAGACCCGGCAGCATTGTTTTGCCACTTGTATCGATAACAGTATAGTCATCGGGAATCGAAATCTCTTTCGACCGGCCAACCTGAACAATACGATCACCCTCAATTAACACAGCAGCATGATGGACCGGTGGGGTTACATAACCATCCAAAAGCATGCCCCCAACAAGCGCGATACGAGAAGAAGACTGAATTAGAAAAGATAAAAACATCTGGATATTCTAAGCTATATTGCGAGACGGAGGTGTTAGCATTCGGAGTCGACACTCCCTCCACCTAAACAATCAACAAAACATATTAATGTCAAAGAATCTAGATTAGACTTTCTTGATGAAGTCTTGGACAGCAACCGGAATTGGTTTAGCTGTGCGCGATATCAGCGTGTTGGTGGATGATTACCCTCATGCCGATGAAAAAGTCAAGGCTACGCAAATGTATGAATCTTGCGGAGGGCCAGTACCAACTGCGTTAGTTACACTCGCCCGCTTTGGGAGAACAACTGCGTTAGCATCATACGTAGGTAACGATGACGTTGGTCGTTTCATTCTCAAAAGCCTGAACGGAGAAGGCGTACAAACAGAAGCCGTCAAGATAAAAAAAAAGAGGCAATCGGCAACCAGTGTAATCATCGTCGAAAACGGACGAAGAACGATTTTAGAACCACCCGACACACAATCCTTCTCACTTAATTGGCAAGACGTTCGACAACTTCCTCTAAAACAATGCCGGTCTCTCATAGTAGATGCACGGTCTATTGAAATTCAAATTAAAGCAGCAAAAATAGTCCGCCAAGCCGGAGGACTCGTTGTTCTGGATTGTGGTCATCCAAGGAAAGGTGTCGAGTTACTTCTTGAACATACAGACATTGCGATTTTTTCTCATACTTATGCTACAGCTCTATTCGGAAAAAACTACGACACCAAATTATTTCTTTCAAACATTTTTAAAAAACTTCCACAAGATGGCCCAGCAATATGCGGGTTAACACTTGGTGAACAAGGGTGTGCTCTCTTCAGCAAACAGGAGCCTTTCTTCACCCTAAAGCCAAAGAAAGTAAAAGCTGTAGACTCTACAGGAGCTGGTGATGTTTTCCACGGTGCATTCATACATGCTTATTTAAAAACGATGTCTGTTCAGCACGCTGCTCGCTTTGCGAACATCAGCGCAGCATACAAATGTGAAGGGTTAAGCGGAACAGCCTCAATTCCTGATGAAGAATTAATTTGGTCTGAAGTCTAAAGTTTCAAGCTTTCTACTACCGCAACAGGTATCGTTAGCCTTGAATCACAGCTTTCATGAACAAAGTTCTTCTAACCTTTTGAAATGAAAAGGAAGAAAAAAAGGGGGTGAAAGAACTCACCCCCACTCATTTCATTACCCCTGAGAAAGATGCTATTTCTTCTTCTTTTTAGCAGCCTTCTTCTTTGTTGCTTTCTTCTTCGCAGCTTTCTTCTTTGTTACTTTCTTCTTCGCTACTTTCTTCTTTGCAGCTTTCTTCTTTGTTACTTTCTTCTTCGCTACTTTCTTCTTCGCTGCTTTCTTCTTTGTTGCTTTCTTCTTTGCAGCTTTCTTCTTTGCCATTCGAATCACCTCCCTTCTTTGCAGACTAGAGCAGACCTCTTCTACTTCGTGAGGACGTGTCGAAACAATATGTCGTCTTGTCAATATGACTAAACACAACATGTAGCGTAATGACGTGAATCTTTCGTGTCAAGCGCTTTTTAACAATTTAGCAGTGTTTCCAACCTTCACCATTCGGGTAGGCAAAAGTTTCCCGAGACTTTTTTTTCATCGTAATGCTGCAACCTGGGTTTTCAGGAATAAGATAATTACCTTTTTCAACGATGACAGGATGCACAAAGTGTTCGTGAAGATGATCAACGTATTCAATTCTTTGTTTATCTTTAACACCACTTACACAAATGTAATCGAACATCGAAAGATGCTGAACGTACTCACACAGTCCAACACCTCCTGCATGTGGGCATACAGGGATTTGGAATTTTGCTGCCATTAACAACACTGCCAAAACTTCATTAACACCGCCTAGTCGACAACTGTCAATTTGACAAAACGCTATCGCTTGTGACTGAAAGAATTGCTTGAACATTACTCGATTGTGGCAGTGTTCTCCTGTTGCAACACCAACAGGAGTGATTGCTTTCGCAATCAAAGCATGACCCAAAATGTCATCTGGATTTGTAGGCTCTTCAATCCATAAGGGACGAAACTCAGATAATTTCCGAACACAATCAATAGCTTCCTTCACTTCCCAATTTTGATTTGCATCCATCATTAAAATATTGCTCCAACCAATCTCTTCACGAACAAGTTTCGCGCGACGCATATCATGAGCAAGATCCTGTCCCACTTTCATTTTGAAAGCGGTAAAACCTTTGGATAATGCCTCACGACACCGGTTACGTATTGTTTCGTCATCATAACCGAGCCAGCCAATAGAAGTGTTGTATGCCGGATACCCATTAGCCTCCAATTCCAATACTCGATCACTTCGCGAAGGTTCTAACTTTCGTAATAACGTCATTGCTTCTTCAGGACAGATGGCGTCCTCGATATAGCGAAAATCAACACACTGCACTAGCTCTTCACTACTCATATCCGAAAGCAACTGCCATAGTGGCTTACCACAGATTTTTGCTTGAAGGTCCCATAGAGCATTCACAACCGCTGCCGTCGCAAGATGAACAACACCTTTTTCAGGACCAAGCCACCTCAGTTGGCTATCCCCCGTAATTTCATTCCAGAAACCTCTCCAGTTTGAAGTAATTGATTCCAAAGTACGACCAACTACAGTAGCTGCTAATAACTCGACCGCGGCAACACACAACTCCGTCCCTCTGCCGATAGTAAAAGTCAGACCATGACCTTCATGACAGTCTGGGTGATCGGTAAAAAAGACAACATACGCACAAGAATAGTCAGGATCTGGATTCATGGCATCTGAACCATCTTTAAACTTGCTTGTCGGAAATCGTATGTCGGCAGCAGCAAAACTTGTAATTCGTGTCATCGTAATTATTTTCCCTTATAACATTTCAGTACTCCGTTGACGCCAGCGATCTAGTGCAACTGCAATTACTATAATCGTACCGGTAACAATTTCCTGCACCCAGGTTGGTAATCCCATCTGGGAAGTGCCCGCGCGAATTACAGTCATTATGAAAGCCCCAACCAATGTCCCTGTTACAGTACCTTCCCCACCGGAAAGGCTACCTCCTCCAATAACAACAGCAGCGATAACATCCAGTTCCAATCCCACAGCTACCGTAGGGTCTCCTACAGTCAAACGAGAAAACTGTAGAACTCCCGTTAAGCCAGCAAACATACCGGAAATCATGTACACCAAAATTTTGGTTCGTTCTACTGCAACACCACACAAACGGGCTGTTTTCTCATTCGACCCAATCGCAAAGATATGAACCCCAAATTGTGTATTCCGAAGAACCAATGCCGTAACAAGAGCAAGTCCTGACAAAAGCCATACGCCGGGAGGCACCAGCATCCACTTATCATCTGCAGGTAAAGAAGCGAGAAATTCTACAAGCCAAGTATCAGGCGCATCTACTTTCTGTTCGTCAGCCAAACCTTTTGCTATGCCTCTTACAACGAGCAGCATTCCGAGAGTTACAATAAATGGAGACAACTTTAGGCGTGCTACTAACTGACCGTTTGCGAAACCACACAAAGCCCCAGCAGCAACAGCAATAGCGACTGCTTCA
>CAZFLB010000114.1:0-5370 GCA_964518945.1 uncultured Acidobacteriota bacterium
TTACTGAGTGTTCGATGACATAAGCAATATCCCCGTCATAAAAAGCATCCCGCCCTGATGAGGAAATAACGTTTAACGTTTTAGCAAGCGCCAGATTCTTGAAAATGGCACCTTTCTTAGGTGGCTCCCCACTGGGAAGAAAGGTGTTGGAAAATCCAGGGAATTTGTTTAACAAGTTGGCGTCAGATGCCCATGCATCGGCGATGACCTCGGAGACTGGAAATCCTTCATTGGCATAAGCAATGGTAGGGGCTAATAGTCTGTCAAAAGGGAGTTGTCCGAATCTATTATGAAGCTCAAACCATCCGTCAACTGCGCCTGGAACAGAAATGGACAGAGGTCCGAAGGAGGGAATTTTGTCTCCGACTAGCTCGATTAAATGTTTGAGTGAAAGCGACTTAGGAGAGCGGCCGCTTGCATTTAAACCATGCAACCTTTGAGTCTGTACGTCCCATACCATAGCAAATAGATCTCCACCAATGCCGCAGCCAGTGGGTTCTACTAGGCCGAGCATAGCGTTCGCTGCTATTGCCGCATCTACAGCACTCCCTCCTTGTTTGAGGATGTCGATAGCGACTGTAGTTGCTAGAGGCTGACTTGTAGCGGCCATTCCATGACAGGCGATGACCTCAGAACGAGTAGCAAAGTTCTGTCCAGTGCCTCTATTACCCATTTTGTTTATTGATACTGACTGTTAGAGGATTTAGGTGAAGTAGTACCTCTCCAATAATCGTTAGTACTTCTTGGCCACATAGGTCGTGCAAAGGTTTTGCTCGACCAAATTAATTTGTCGCGAGTTCTGCAGTGGCTATTAAGAGTAGCAGTGCTTTCTGTATTCCAAGGTGGCCATCTTTATTAGACCACCATTCGTGTAAGGAGTGAGCCCCTCCACCAATGCCGCCACGTCCTATAGTCGTAGCTGGGATTCCTAGAGAGATCGGAATGTTGGAATCTGTAGATCCGGTTGATAGCACGGGTTCGACACCGAAATGGCGCGTTGCGGCCATAGCTCGTTGAATAAGTGGTGTGTCGGGATCTACGACGCCGGAAGGCCTATTCCCAATCATGTCGACATCAACGGTGAGCGGCTCACCCTCAAGACGAAGTTCGTTTTGTTCCTGGAGTGCACGTTGAATCGACTCTTGAAAAATCGCGTCGATTTCATCGAGTCTATGTGGAACGTTCGAGCGCATGTCGACTTCTGCCCAATTCTCGAAAGGTATCGAATTGACAGATGTGCCACCGCCGATGCGGCCGATATTGTAGCTAGTCTTTGGCCCCGATATAACATATTCGCCTGCGGCCTGATCAAAAAAGTGAATGGCACGACTAAGGGCGTGTGCTGGATTAGCTAAGCCGAAAGCGCCCCATGAATGACCACCCGGACCTTTGAAAGTAATACGGTAACGATGTGAGCCTGTGGCGTGATTGAGTACTCTGTCTGTGCTCCCACCATCGACAGCGATGAATTCATCAATTCTAGGGCCACCATCTCGAAATAGATGCTTTACTCCACGAAGATCGCCGAGTCCTTCTTCTCCTACGGAGCCAACGAAGAGTACATTTGCTTCCATCTTAATGTCGGCTCTTTTCATAGCACGAATGACTGTGAGCATTAGCACGAGGCCTCTCGTGTCGTCGCCGATCCCCGGTGCCAATAGACGTTCGCCCTCGCGTCGAATTTTGACATCGGTTCCTTCTGGGAAAACCGTATCTAAATGAGCGACTACAGCTATTGTTTTTTCTGATTGCCCACTACCTGGCCACTCTCCGAGGACATTGCCAACTTCATCGGTTCGCACAGCCTCTATGCCAGCTTCACTCATCATCTCCGCATATCGTTTGCCACGAATTTCTTCTTTGAAGGGAGGTGCTGGGATTTCTGTAAGCTCGAAAAGATCTTTTTCAGTTTGGGGTTCTAGTTCAACAATAATTTCGAAGGCTTTTGCAACCGAAGGGTTCGAAGCGAGTTCTCTCATCTCTTGGTCGTAGTCGGTTTGCGCAAAGATTGTTGCACTAAATAATAAAGTGAATAGTGTTATTTTTTGTGTAAGCATCGTATAGAGATTCTACAGCCTCTAACTGCTAAAATCGAGGTTATAGGGCGGTAAACGTAAATGACTAGCCCAAAGAAATTTGGCTGTCCTTTTCACTTCTAGCTACAAGAATAGTGCCCACCATGTCTCCCATACAATTGATAGTAGTATTTCCCATATCTATTAGCCGATAGATGCCTCCGACAATTGCAGCGATTTCTAATGGTAATTGGAATGCTTCGACGAAGATAAGAGCGGCAACCAGCCCCCCACCGGGAATACCAGAGGCTCCTTCGGAGAGTACTAGTCCGAGGAGGAGGATGGTGATCAGTGATGAGAGCTCAAACTCAACTCCTGCCGCTTGAGCAGTGAAGAGTAAAATAGCGCTAAGCATCACGGATGTACCATCTTTGTTCAGTTGTGCGCCTAAAGGCAGAGTGAATGAATAAATAGCTGGTGGCAGCCTGAGTTTTTTTTCTGCAATGTCAAGCGCGATAGTTAGGCTCGCAAGACTGCTGCAGGTTGCTGCGGTTGTGGCATAAAGAGCTCCGGTATTTTTCAGAAAATGAAGAGGAGACATACGACCCCAGAAAGACAACAGTGACATGTAAAGTGCAACCATAACTATTTCTGCGAGCCAAACAGATGCAATAAATAGTGCAAGAGGGCCAAATAAACTGGAGCCATAGCGTCCTACTGTTGCTGCTGCCAATGCTCCTATACCGATAGGGCCGAATTTCAATATAAGAGTGATGAGTTTTCTAAGCAGTTCGGCAATAGAAAGGAATAACTTTCTCAAGGGTTCCCTTTGATTGTCCGTAAGTGAAAGGCTAGCGATGCCTAGAAGCACAGCAAAGACCACGATCTGTGCGACTCTACCTTCGGCGAATGCTTGAACAATGTTCGTGGGAACCAGTGAAAGCAGTACGTCTACAATATTGGGGATTTCCCCGAATGTTTCAGGAATGCTTTCTGTTAAAGCCACACCTTTTCCTGGCTGCAGCCAAGTTGTAATGGTTAAGCCAAAGGTGAGAGCAAGAGAAGAAGTCAACACGTAGTAGGCTACGATTTTCATTCCCAGACGGCCGAGAAGTCTCACATCACGCAGGTTTGTAATAGCTGCTAGTAGATTAAAGAAAACGAGGGGAATGGCAGCCATTAGAAGCAGTCGGATAAAGAGGTCACCAAGTGGCTTTACAATGGAAGCTCGTTCTCCAAAAGCAATGCCGGCAACGACACCAATGCCCATGAAAATCAGAATCCTAAGTCCAAGAGAGAGCTTTTGGTACCGTTTTAAAAGGTCTATCACTAGAATGCTAGTTTAATACATGGATGAATCAATGTTGCATCAGGAAGGCTTATTTCAAAAGACTGTCCTACTCCAATTTGAGATGCTGGAATGCGGCTTTAAGAAGTATTTCGTAGTACTGACGAAAATTTTCGGAACTCAAAGGAATGTAATCATGAACTTCTGCAGGATTACCCTCTAGTAATTCCCCATTAGGTCGAATCGTATGCCCGATTGACCACATGTACTTGACTACTGGTTTGCTCGTGTTGGGAAATAGCAATTCTTCTTCCCATTCCCACGTGTTGCTGTAGCCACCAGCAGGCATTCCGATAATGTGACCGAGATTATTGTCTGCGACAATTGCTGCAAATTGGTCTAAGTGGGAGCCGCCGTGGGGGCCTAGCAATACGACTAGCTGGCCGTGAAAATGAATTTCTGAAGGTCGGATGATTCCGTCCGAATATTTGGGGAGGTGAGCCAGTTTAAAAGGAACGTTGTTTGTGTAACTTTGGTCGTCCGCCAGAGCTCTCAGGACATCGTCTGAGAGCCAATCGATTAACCATGAACCTCCATCTACGGTTTCACTTTCAGTTCCGTCAAAAACTTTGTCATTTAAAAATTGGAGCCTTTTGTTTTCCACAAATAGCTTTGTAACATCACTAATGCGTAGATTGCCGAAAGTTGTTTTAAAGGAATGTGGGGAAAGGCGTTGTATTGCGTATGCTCCTTTGGAGCCCCCACCACTCCTAGTAGCATCGAAGATGATTGAATGATCTAAAAGACTGTTCTGTACCGCATAATTCATTAGTTTGTCTATATCTTGGACAAGATGCTCTCTAAAGCCATACCACGCTATCAGAAGCACCTTCTCACCTTTGAGGTGTTGGTACAAAGAATAAGTTGACGTGTTGTAGATGAGTCCAAATCCTGGATAGCTAGGTTCGTCTTGACCTAAAAGATCGACTGTGCCGGAGGGATGATAATTTAAAGAGACATTCAATTGGGTGCCTTTATGGCATTCCAATGTTAAATCTAGTGTTTTTCGGTAAAACTCACTTGGCAATAAATGATCTCGTATAGAAATCATGTTTGCCAGCTCCCACCAAAACTTATTGGTCGTCGAATAACGAACAAATGGTTCCAGATATTCAGCGAAATCCGTTCGGTCATTCACAGCAAGAACACGGCATCCTAGATAGCTTTTGTTATTCTTTCCGGTATCGCTTACGAACAGAAAAATGTTGTCAGGGGTAGAGAAATCAGGGCGTAGCTGAATCGCCGCTTTTGTAACAGTAGTGTCGATTGACAGGCCACCAGGAACAACTTCAACGGAAAGGTGACGGTCTTTCCTAGCGTTACTGATCTTGGTTAGCGCGTGAAATAGCTTTTTGTCTGTATCGGCTTCAAGAAACTCTTCACGAAATTTTTCCATTTCTGAATAGACGTCTAACCGAAGCCTCTGATTCTTTATGGGAGAAAACGCCTCTCGGGCCATGGTTTTCTCAACGATGTAATCGTAAAGGGCTTTAAGGTCTGTTTTTGTACTAGTAGTGCCCAGTATGAGAGTGAATGCTAAGAGATGGTTTAGCGTAGGGCACTTTTAAGACGTGATAGGCCTTTATCTAGTTCGTCCCAAGGACGAACGCAGGTGATCCGGATAAAGCCTTCTCAACTTGAGCCAAACGCGGTCCCTGGCACTACGGCAACGAGATCGTTTTGGAGTAAGCGTGTTGAAAGAACGGAAGAAGGTTCACCGAGTTTGCTTACATCCACCCACGCGTAGAAGCCGCCCTCTGGCATAGCACATGATATAGAAGGGATGTTGTTGATAATAGTTGAGGTGTGGCGGCAACGCTTTTCCCAGTCATGCCATAAAGCTTTTAAGTCTTTAGGCGGTTCTTGAGCATAGGGCGCTTTTAAGTAGGGATAAACGTTTATCTCGATCGAGAAAAGGACGAACCCAGGTGCTACGGGGAAGACCTACTAAAGAGGAGCGGGCCGCGGTCGCTGGGAGGACGGCAACGAGGTCGTTGTGGAGGAAGC
>CAZFLB010000115.1:0-5244 GCA_964518945.1 uncultured Acidobacteriota bacterium
ATGTGACACTTGAGGCGACTCTCTGAGCATGACTCTCAAATACGATGTAGAGGAGTGTCTGGAGCGTGGAAAGACTAAATCCGAAACACTCACAGTAACGAATCGGTAGACTGTTTTAGACAAAGATTTAAACACTGTCCAGCGTTCTATCCGAGACATCAAAGAGCAAGAGGTTTACTTTGGCGACCTCCCTTTGATGACGGACAATGGTACTTTTATTATTAATGGTACTGAACGTGTCATCGTTTCACAGCTGCACCGTTCCCCTGGAGTGTTTTTCCATGCTGCTGATGATGATGCTTTTGTTGCACAAATAATACCCTACCGAGGGTCTTGGGTAGAGTTTGAGTTCGATCAAAAGAATTTGCTCTATGTGCGCATAGACCGTAAACGAAAATTTCTTGCCACGGTGTTTTTGCGGGCATTAGGTTTGACAACAGATGAGGATCTTCTTCGTGAATTCTATCGGGTTGATGCCATCCAACTGCGCGATGGAAAAATGTTTCTACCAGTATCGGAAGCACTTGTAGGACGCAAGTTTACTAACGATATTAAACCAGCTCGGGGTAAACCATTGGTTCCTTCGGGTAGGCGTATAACAAGAGCGGTTTTTGAGCGCATTGAAAAAGCACAGATCGCTGAAATTGAATTATCGCCATCGGATGTTGAGGGGGCGATCTCTGTAGCAGATATATTCGATGCTGAGACCGGTGAAGTGTTCGTTGATTGTAATGAACAATTCTCAGCAGGCCTTCTCCCGGTACTTTTTGAACTAGGGATTGAGAAAATCGAGTTGATTTATCCCGAGAAGGAGAAAGTTGGCCCTATTATTTCAACTACTGCAAAGAAAGATACGGTACGTAGCACTGAGGAGGCCCTAATAGAGATTTACAGGCGGTTGAGACCTGGGGACCCGCCTACCTTGGATAGTTCTCGTAACCTTTTTCAAGGGATGTTTTTTAATTCGCAGAAATATGATTTCTCGAGAGTTGGCAGGTTAAAGCTTAAGACAAAGCTCAATTTGGAGGGGGCCTTAGATCAACGCTTACTAGAACCCAAAGACTTTTTTGTTGTCATTAAGTATTTGCTCAAGCTTTCAAACAATGTTGGTACGGTTGACGATATTGATCATCTAGGAAATCGTCGCGTTCGTTCCGTAGGAGAACTTCTTGAAAATCAGTTTCGAATTGGCCTAGTGCGAATGGAGCGGGCGATCAAAGAAAAAATGAGCGTGTATCAAGAAATGGCAACAGCAATGCCGCATGATCTAATTAATGCGAAACCGGTAATGGCTGCGGTCCGAGAGTTTTTTGGGTCATCGCAGTTGTCGCAGTTTATGGATCAGACCAACCCATTGTCAGAAGTAACGCACAAGAGGCGACTTTCTGCACTGGGGCCAGGGGGGTTGTCTCGAGAGAGAGCCGGATTTGAGGTTAGAGATGTACATCCTACTCACTATGGACGTATCTGTCCTATTGAGACACCGGAAGGGCCAAATATTGGTTTAATTAGTTCCCTCTCTTGCTATGCTCGGATTAACGGATATGGTTTTATAGAAAGTCCTTATAAAAAGGTTATTGATGGACGAGTGGTGAATCATGTTCAGGTTGTATCAACTCACAACACGCAGTTTAAGATACATGAGATCGTAGAACGGTCAGTGTTTGATCGGACAATTGCACGAATGAAGCGTGAGGGAACAAAACTTCCTGAAGCAGTACCCCATGCTTTCTATTTGTCTGCCTGGGAAGAAGACCAGCACATAATTGCACAGGCTAATGCAAAAATTGATGGGCGGGGAAATTTGGTTAATGATCGGATCAATTGTCGCCAAGCTGGCAATTTTGTGCTTGCGCCTCGTGATCAGGTGGATTACATCGATGTCTCCCCAAAACAGTTAATTTCAGTAGCTGCAGCGCTAATTCCGTTTCTTGAGAACGACGATGCTAATAGGGCGTTGATGGGATCAAATATGCAACGGCAGGGAGTTCCATTATTGAATGCTGAAGCTCCTATTGTTGGTACGGGGATGGAGTATGCGACAGCTCGTGATAGTGGTGCGGTGGTTGTGTGTCGCCGTGACGGAGTGGTCGATTCAGTAGATTCTCGCCGTATCATTGTTCGTGTGGAAGATGGCACAAGTGGTAAGCGTGGGAAGGAAATCGGTGCTGATATATACACTTTAACAAAGTTCAAACGGTCCAATCAGAACACCTGTATGAATCAGAGTCCAATTGTGGACGTCGGAGACCGTGTCGAGGCAGGTCAAATCATTGGTGATGGACCTTGTACCGACCAAGGGGAACTGGCGCTCGGGAAAAATATTCTAGTGGCATTTATGCCGTGGCGAGGATACAACTTTGAAGATGCAATCCTTGTTTCCGAGAGCCTTGTAAGGGACGACGCGTTCACGTCGATTCATATAGAAGAATATGATACGGAATCTAGGGATACCAAATTAGGACCTGAGGAAATAACTCGTGACCTTCCAAATGTTTCGGAAGGGTTTCTTACTAACCTTGATGAATCTGGAATTATACGGATTGGTGCGTATGTTAAGCCAGGAGATATTCTGGTCGGAAAGGTCACACCAAAAGGAGAGACTCAGCTCACGCCTGAGGAGAAACTACTCCGTGCAATTTTTGGTGAAAAGGCTGGGGATGTTCGAGATGCATCGCTGCTCTGCCCTCCGGGCCTCGAGGGCATTGTTGTCGACGTCAAAATTTTTTCTCGCAAGGGAATAGATAAAGATGATCGTGCAAAAACTATTGAGGAAGAAGAAGTTCGTGTACTCGAGAAAAACTTGTCTGACGAGGTCCGTATCCTCAAAGAGGAGAGAAACAAACGTGTTATCGATCGTCTTTCAGGAAGTTTGCTTGAAGAGGATCTTGTAAACCCAAGAACTGGTGAGAAGATTCTCGAAAAGAAGACTCGACTTACAAAAGATTTACTCCGGGATCTAAGACCGGCTTATATCGGTTTGCTTGAAACGGATATTTCAGTAGCCGTGCTTGATGAAATTCAGGAGATCGAGGATAAAACTGAGAGACAGATTGAGGTTCTGAGAGCGCTTTTCGAAGAGCGTATGAGTCGAATCAAGAAGGGTGACGAATTGCCACCTGGTGTTATTAAAATGGTGAAAGTTTATGTGGCCATGAAGCGAAAGCTTTCTGTAGGCGATAAGATGGCAGGTCGTCATGGCAACAAAGGTGTGATCGCGAAGGTCGTTCCCGTAGAAGACATGCCATATCTGCCGGATGGCACACCAGTGGAAATTATTCTTAATCCACTTGGAGTGCCTTCGCGGATGAATGTTGGTCAGATTCTTGAGACTCACTTAGGTTGGGCCGGAAAAATTTTAGGGATGCACTTCGCCACACCTGTTTTTGACGGGGCTTCCGAGACGCAGATCCAGTCTTTATTGAAAGATGCAAATAACAAACTTTCAAGTGATCAGCAAGCTTTGCGCCCAAACATTGTTACTGGAGGCAAGACGAAGATTTTTGACGGAATGACTGGTGATATGTTTGAGCAACCGGTAACTATTGGTTACATCTATATGTTGAAGTTGTCACATCTTGTTGATAATAAAATGCATGCTCGTAGCATTGGTCCTTATAGTTTGATTACCCAACAGCCACTTGGTGGTAAGGCTCAATTTGGCGGACAGCGGTTTGGTGAAATGGAGGTGTGGGCTCTTGAGGCTTATGGTGCGGCACATACACTCCAAGAACTTTTAACGGCGAAGTCAGATGACGTTTACGGGCGAGCGAAAATCTATGAAGCGATTGTCAAAGGAGATACCTCTTTTGCTCCGGGGTTGCCTGAGTCATTTAACGTTTTAATTAGGGAACTACAGAGCTTGTGTCTTGATGTTGAGCTCCTGAAAACGAAAGATTGACGGAAATGTTTAACATCTTTTCGTTCTTCAGGATAGGAGGAAGAATTTGAAAGCGTTTACAGCCCTTCCCGAAAAAAGTAACTTGGTGGTTGATTTTGATGCTATCAAGATAAGTTTGGCCTCTCCAGAAAAAATCCGAGCATGGTCACATGGTGAGGTAAGCAAACCAGAGACGATCAACTACCGTACATTTAAGCCTGAACGGGATGGTTTGTTTTGTGCCAAGCTTTTTGGTCCAGTCACAGACTGGGAGTGTTTATGCGGTAAATACAAACGTATGAAACATCGTGGAGTAATCTGTGACAAATGTAGTGTCGAGGTTACACAATCGAAAGTTAGACGCGAGCGTTTGGCTCACATTGAACTTGCGTGTCCTGTTTCGCATGTTTGGTTTTTTAAAGGGTTGCCTAGTCGAATCGGACACCTGCTCGATATGTCATTGAGAGATCTCGAGAGAGTTCTATATTTTGAGTCTTACGTAGTTATAGATCCCGGCGATACTCCTCTAAAAGAGAAAGAATTGTTGTCTGAAGAACGCCATCGAGAGGTGTCGCAAGAATATAAGAGTAAGTTCCGTGCAGAGATGGGAGCTGAAGCAATAAAGGACCTTTTGAAGCGCATTGAGGTGGAAGAACTCTCAGAAGATCTTCGTGAAGCAATGAAGACAGAGACGTCGTTACAGAAGAAATTGAAATTTGCAAAGCGCTTGAAGGTGGTGGAGGCTTTTAGAAAATCGAATAATCGACCAGAGTGGATGATTTTGGATGTTATCCCTGTGATACCTCCAGAATTGAGGCCGTTGGTTCCTCTCGATGGGGGACGGTTCGCGACTAGTGATCTTAACGATCTTTACCGTCGCGTTATTAATCGGAATAATCGTTTGAAGAAGCTCATGGAGCTGAGGGCGCCGGACGTCATTGTTCGCAACGAA
This sequence comes from uncultured Acidobacteriota bacterium, assembly GCA_964518945.1. GTDB lineage: Bacteria > Acidobacteriota > Vicinamibacteria > Marinacidobacterales > SMYC01 > CAZFLB01. The sequence goes on from CAZFLB010000115.1 coordinate 4,833, forward strand.
AAACGGATGCTTCAAGAATCTGTTGATGCCTTGTTTGATAACGGTCGCAGGGGTAGAGTTCTACGAGGTGCTAATAATCGTCCGCTAAAATCACTATCGGATACTCTTAAAGGAAAACAAGGTCGGTTTCGCCAAAATCTCCTTGGTAAACGAGTAGATTATTCCGGTCGCTCCGTGATTGTTGTTGGTCCAGAACTAAAGCTGCATCTATGCGGATTGCCTAAAAAGATGGCACTCGAATTGTTCTAACCCTTTATTTACAACAAGCTTGAGCAAGTTGGTCTTGCAACAACAATTAAAGCAGCGAAAGAACTGGTTGAGGCGCAACGGCCTGAAGGGTGGGACTTTTTAGAAGAAGTTATGCGCGAGCACCCAGTCCTTCTTAACCGTGCTCCTACTCTCCATCGGTTAG
>CAZFLB010000116.1:0-6903 GCA_964518945.1 uncultured Acidobacteriota bacterium
AGTTTTCCGGGCTCCGATTGTTGATCGGACTTCCGACATAGAGATAGATAACTTTCCTGATCATTGTCTTTTGTGGTGGGATGACCGTCTATTGGTGAGTTCGGGCGCCCGGAGCAGAATGGTTCACATCCGAGAGGTAACCTTGGATGCCTCTGTGCGTGCTGACCCCGTATTACCGCCGGGGTTCCAGGGTAGTTCGGGAAATATTGGAAATAGTATGTTCGTTCAAGGGAATCAGCTGAGGTACTTTTCGAGTAATTCTCCTGCTGGCAACGGGGCTTTAACCCTAACGGGGTTGGGTACACAGTTTGAGGCGACCCGATTGGCGGAATTGGGAGGTGATGATGATGTGGAACGCCACTTCCCTACGGACAGCTACATGCTTGGCGATTACACTCTCGTTACTTATATTGCTCGCGAGTCCGGCCAAGGCATGTCGTTAGAGGAAAATCCCTACTCACCTTTCATCATGATCCTTAATAAGGAGTACAACGTGGTCGAGGACATTCAGTTAGGAGAGGGTGGCTTTGCTCATGTGCACCCTACAATGACAATGCTGGGAGACGAACTATTTGTTGCGTGGAGCAAACGGACTTCTTATGGACCGCAGGTTCAAATCGAGCGGTTTACGATTTCCTGGCTACAAACCTAACGTCTTTTGAGGCGCTCCGAACGGGTTTTTTCGGGGATGAAAAGAAATGCATGTAATTAAGGAGGGTCTTCTGTGTTGTGGCTGTGTTGCACCGGAGGCGTCATTCTGGGGGTAGTCGCTTCCAGATACAGCCGAGCTGTGCTATTTTCCGTGGTTCCACCTGCGAGGAGTAGCAATGAAACATTCATATCTAAATTCTGTTGTTTTACTTCCTGTTTTGCTGGCTGCGGTTTTAAGCACTCAGCCTGCAAGAGCCCAGTCCGAGACTCTGACTGTCGAAGGACTCTCTCAGCCCGTCGAGATTCTTGTCGACCGGTGGGGGATCCCTCATATCTATGCTGAGACAGAAGACGATCTTTTTTTCGCCCAAGGATTCAACGCGGCGCGAGATCGACTCTTTCAGCTGGAACTGTGGCGTCGCCAGGTTACGGGCAAGGTCTCTGAGATCCTGGGTCCACGCACGCTGGATAAAGATATCGGAGCACACTTACTTCGTTACCGAGGTGACCTTGATCAAGAGCTGAACCATTACCATGACAGAGGAACGCACGTTTTTGGTGCTTTTGTCCGTGGCGTCAATGCGTACATTGCGGAAACCGAAAGACGCCCCGAGCTCCTACCCTTGGAATTTGGCTTACTTGGAATAACTCCTGGAAAGTGGACCACTGAGGTGGTTGTTTCCCGGCTCAATGGTTTGTATAGCAATGTGACTACAGAGATTCGCAACGCGCAATTGCTTCAGTACATGGATGCGGAGACCTTAAAGAGTGTGTCTGACTATAGACCAAAGGAGCCCGATCTTTCAGACAACGGTGTGGACCTGTCTTTAATTGGTGATGAAGTTGTGCATCTTTACCGTGCGGCAAGAGCTCCAATTCAGTTTGAGAGAGAAGACATTGTGGCAATGTACCGGAGTCCGGAGACGAGTCGGAATGCAGCTGTTCTTGAAGGTGTGCCGCAGTCCTTTGAGGATTGGGTTGACCTTGGATATGGAAGCAACAACTGGGTTGTGAGCGGAAGTAGAACACTGTCCGGGTCTCCCATGCTTGCCAATGATCCTCATCGAGCGGTGTCCGTTCCAGCCTTGCGTTATGTCGTTCACTTGAATGGCCCAGGCTGGAATGCTATTGGCTCCGGTGAACCGACTGTTCCCGGTGTGTCCATGGGACACAACGACTATGGTGCTTGGGGTCTCACAATCCATGGCCGAGACATGGAAGATCTTTATGTTTACGACACGAACCCTGCCAACCCGAATCAGTACCGTTACAAGGGTGAATGGGAAGACATGAAGATCATCCAGGAAACGATTCCGGTGAAGGGTCAGGATGATGAGGTGGTGGATTTGAAATTTACTCGCCACGGTCCTGTTTTGTCAGAAAATGCGGAGCACAACAAAGCATATGCACTTCGAGCCGCATGGCAGCAACCGGGAGCCTCTCCTTACCTTGCAGACTTGAGGTATGGAAGAGCGAAGAACTGGGAAGAGTTTCGCGACGGAGTTTCGTATCATCTGGGCCCATCGCACAATGTGGTTTGGGCCGATGTCCATGGTGACATTGGTTGGCAGGTTAGTGGGTTAGCCCCGATTCGAAGCTGGAGTGGACTTTTGCCTGTCCCGGGAGATGGTCGTTTTGAGTGGAGCGGGTCACTCCCGATTAAAGAGCTCCCTCACGATCGGAATCCATCCTCTGGATTTATCGCGACAGCAAACGAAGAAAATGTACCTAGCGATTATCCTTATGTTTTTGCCTACAATTATTCTGAACCGTTACGTTCAGCGAGAATCCACGAGCTTCTCGGCGACAGTTCGCGTTATTTTACGGTGAGTGATATTCACGAGATCCAACAGGACCAGTACTCGATAGTAGCCCGTGTTCTTTTGCCTCTACTAGATGAGCTTCGTTCTGATGACGCTGAAGTTGAAAAAGCATTAGGAATGTTGAGAAAGTGGGATCTGGAACTACACAAGAACTCGGCAACGGCAGCAATCTACATTGCATGGGAAAGGCGCCTTCGCGCGCATGCCGCCCGGCTGTATGTGCCTGAGGGGGCTCGCGAACTTTTCAACATACCAACGGTTCGGGTTATGGACTGGTTTACGACACCCGACGGGCATTTTGGTGAAGACCCGATTGCGGGACGCAACGAGCTTCTATTGCAAAGCATGCGTGAAGCTCTGGACGATGTTCGTAACCGTCTTGGTGGAAACATGGCCGACTGGAAATATGGCGACTCTGCGTATAAACACATAGAAATTCGTCATGCGATGAGTGGTGTTGTTAGCGACGAAATGAGGAAAAAATTAGACGTGGGTCCAGCGCCGAGAGGTGGAACATCGTATACCGTTAGCCCAACAGGTAGAGGTGACAACCAGACGAGTGGTCCTTCCTATCGCATCATTTCTGATACTTCGAATTGGGACAACTCAGTTGCTACTATCAATGTTCCAGGGCAGTCGGGCGACCCGAACAGCCCACACTACCGAGACCTGTTTGATTTTTATGTAGCGGGTAAACACACACCGATCTTTTTCTCGCGGAAAAAAGTGGAGTCTGTCACCGAGAAGACAATAAAGCTCGTACCATCACGTTGAAGGAACCGACCAGCAGAAAAGGACCGTAAATAAGTCAAGAACCTGAAAACGTATCTATGAGGAACGTCATGCGAAAAATCTTCATGCTCATAATGTTTATCGCACTTGCGAGTCCTGTTTTCTGTCTTGGACAGGATGGTTCGCTGTCTTTGCCTTCCGAGCCTTTCAAAGTGGGAACTTTCGAGATTGGCGGTGTTCCAAGCGTTGCAGTGATACTCCGTGATCGATTGGTTGTTGATATTGCGGCGGCAAATGCTGATTTAGAGAGAAACCCCTTATTTCCTCCTGTTCCGACTCCAGCGAATATGCAGGAGCTGATCGAACGTTATGAATATGGACTAAAAAGGCGTCTGTACGAGATAGTAGACAATCTCATTTCGGAAGACATGTTGGAAGGTCATCGCCCTGAGTTCATACACGACCTAGAAGATGTTCGGACCCTTCCACCAATCTTGTATCCAGGGAAAATCCTTAATGCTGCGGTCAATTTTTATAGCCATGTCAACGAGAGCGGTACAGAGGAAGAACGAGCGGAAGCCCGTCGAAAAAGGCGTGAAAATCGAGGAGTGCCATATCTGTTTCTCAAACCCTCAAGAGGTGCAGTAATTGGAAACGGCGATCCGGTCGTGATTCCATATGGGAGGGATCGCACAGATTGGGAGGTAGAGCTCGGTACAGTCATTGGCCGCACCGCAAAATATGTATCGGCGGAAGATGCTGAGAATTATGTGTTTGGGTACACGGTGACTCTGGATATTTCCGATCGCGGTGGTCGTCCCCCGGGTGGCAACCCTCTTCGTTCGGATTGGTTTGTTGGTAAGGGTCACGACACGTTCGCGCCGCAGGGTCCTTGGATTGTTCCGAAAGAGTTCTATGGCGATCCGATGCAAAACTTAAGACAAACCTTGAGCGTCGGTGATACAAAAATGCAGGAAGCAACTGCCGGAGACATGATCCACAGTCTGTGGGAGTTAATCGAGTACGGTTCGTCGATCGTAACTCTTTTTCCCGGGGACGTTATCAACAATGGTACGTCTGGGGGTGTCGGGGCTGGCACAGCGGTTCGAGGTGCTCAGCGCTTTCTACAGCCGGGCGAAGAAATTGTTGCTACGATTGATGGAATTGGAACCTTGCGGATGCCGGTTGTAGCAGAGGAGGAGCCAACCGGTTTAACAGGCGCACAGCTTCCTCCGGTGAAAAGTTATCGTAAACCACGTTAGGTGTTACTTGTCTTGTCAAAGTTCCTTTCAGGAGCGATTTCGAACCGAATGTTAGAGCTTTTGGTAGACTAAGTAGCCTCAATTTAAGTGCTCCAGAAGAGAAAGAACACAATTAAGCAACTGGGAGGATCCCGATGAACCGATTGACGGTTTTCTTTGTAAGCCTGATAGCGACACCTTTATTTGCAATTGATGCAAAAGAAGATGTTCTTAGAGATCTTGACTCACGTCTCTCTAATTACTCAGAGCTGGCTCGTGAAATCTGGGAGCTTGCCGAAGTCGGGTATCAAGAAACAGAAAGTTGTCTGCTTTTGCAAAACGAGTTGAAATCTGCCGGCTTTACGGTTGAAGCTGGTGTTGCCGGTATGCCTACTGCTTTTGTTGCTAGCTACGGACAAGGGAAACCTGTAATTGGATTGCTGGCCGAATTTGATGCGCTACCGGGGCTTTCTCAAGAATCACTACCTGAACGAAGTCCTCGAACTATGAACGCACCGGGCCATGCTTGTGGACATCATCTATTTGGTACAGCAACTGTAGCTGCAGCTATTGCAGTGAAGTCCTGGTTAGAGACTACTGGTACTTCTGGAACGGTTCGAGTTTATGGAACACCTGCTGAAGAGGGCGGAGCTGGTAAGGTCTATATGGTCCGAGAAGGGATTTTTAATGATGTAGACAGCGTTTTAGTCTGGCACCCTGGTGATCGGAATGACGCGAGTCCGCGTCGTTCGCTCGCAAATAAATCCGCAAAATTTCGTTTCTTCGGATTGTCAGCACATGCGTCATCGGCTCCACACCAAGGAAGATCGGCATTGGATGGAGTAGAGGCGATGAACTATATGGTGAATCTCATGCGGGAGCATGTTCCTTCGAATTCAAGAATTCACTATGTAATTACACGTGGAGGTCTTGCTCCGAACGTCGTTCCGGATTTCGCGGAAGTTTATTACTACTGTAGAAATCCAGATGTTGAAATTGTCCAACAGCTATGGGGACGTCTGTTGCACGCAGCAGAAGGTGCAGCTCTCGGTACGGGTACACGTATGGAGCACGAAATCATTCACGGTATCTATAGCCAATTGCCTAACGTGCACATCCAAAAACTTATGGATGCGAATCTTAGAACGGTTGGCGGTACTGAATACACCTCGGAAGAAACTGCATTTGCAGAGAAAATACGTGCGACGATTAATGACCCTAAATTAGAGATTGGGTCTCAAATGGAAGTTCAGCCATTTGCTCCTGGGATGTCTGGAGGCTCAACCGATGTCGGAGACGTTAGCTGGGTGGTGCCAACGGCAAGTGTTTCCGTTGCTACATGGGTTCCAGGCACACCTGGTCACAGTTGGCAGGCCGTAGCGGCTGGGGGAATGAGCATTGGTTTCAAAGGTATGGGGGTTGCCTCTAAGGTCTTGGCCTTAACGGCAGTCGATCTTTTCTCGGACCCTGCAAATGTAGAGGCCGCTCAATCTGAACTGCGGGAAGCTCAAGGTCCGAACTTTACTTATGAAGCGCTTGTTGGAGATCGAGATCCGCCGCTGGATTACCGAAAATAAGTATTTATCCTGATGGTTTTGGGTCGTGGCGCAGCGCCAATAAGGTTAAAGATACTTACGCAGGCTGTGTAAAAAAGTCGTTTCCTTTGTCGTCTACCACGATAAAGGCTGGAAAATTCTCGACATCGATGCGCCAGATTGCTTCCATCCCAAGCTCCTCGTACTCGATGATCTCTATATTCTTGATGGATTCGAGTGCAAGAATAGCTGCGGGACCGCCAATGGAGCCGAGATAGAAACCTCCGTACTTTTTGCACGCAGCTGTGACCTGTGGGGAACGATTCCCCTTCGCGAGCGTGATAAAGCTTCCTCCTGCAGCCATAAAAGGCTCTACATATGAGTCCATCCGTCCTGCAGTGGTAGGGCCGAATGAACCAGAGGCATATCCTTCTGGAGTTTTTGCCGGACCCGCATAATAAATCATGTGATCCTTGAAATACTGAGGTAGCTCTTCGCCACGATCGAGCCGCTCTTTAAGTTTGGCGTGCGCGATGTCACGAGCAACGACAATAGAACCTGTGAGAGATAAGCGCGTCTTGACCGGGTAGCGTGAAAGCGTTTCCCTAACCTCACTCATGGGTCGGTTGAGATCGACTTTAACAACATCTGTTCCAATTTCGGTGTCACTTACATCAGGCAAAAAACGGGCTGGGTTTGTTTCTAGTTGCTCAAGAAAAATTCCTTCTTTAGTTATCTTTCCTAAAGCTTGGCGATCAGCGGAGCACGATACGCCGATTCCTACTGGCAGTGAGGCTCCATGCCTTGGAAGACGAATCACCCGTACGTCGTGGCAAAAATAGACGCCACCAAATTGTGCTCCGATTCCAAGTTTTTTTGACCGCAGCAGGATCTCTTGCTCCAATTCGATGTCGCGAAATG
>CAZFLB010000117.1:0-10257 GCA_964518945.1 uncultured Acidobacteriota bacterium
GCGTCAATACCTAAAGCTAACGTTACAACAGCTTCTAAACATCAACGTCCAATCGAACGATTAATAGCTTCCACTGTCTTCTCAGTACGCCATTCAATTGCTGCCTTCCCTAAGGCATAAGTATTCGCAACTGGAGTCAACGAAACACCATTAATACTATCCAAGTTTTTTACCACTCTCTGATCATAACGTACGGAGTCTCTATCAATAGAAAACATCATTGAAGTTATCTGAAAATCGTCATGAATACCTTCGGAAACTTGGTGAATTCCATGCTCTTTCTCCATCCAACTTGCTAGACCTGGGTAATCATAAAACTCCGGAATATAGTGCACTCCCGGAGAACCACTCCACTCTCGAGCAAGTTCTGTCGCAACCTCATCCATTCCTTTCTGATTCCCACCACTATCACCAATGAAAATGATGTTCTTGAAACCATGTACGCTCAGGCTCGTTGCCACATCTCGCAGCACAGACTTAAAGGTTTCCTGTCTTAGACCAATTGTTCCAGGATAACGCATATGACCAGATGGGGGATTCGTTTCCCCTTCCGGAACCAATTTAATAATAGGAGCAACGAGCATATTGCCCATCTTCCTAGCAATAGACTCTGTAACTCCACGAAGAACAACGTTATGCTTGCCAGTTACTAAATAGGGTCCGTTTTGCTCTATGCCACCTGTAGCCACCAAAGCGATTGTCTTACCCCCATGGATCGCATCACGCACTTCCATCCACGTAAGCTCTTCAATGAACACGCTGTCGAATGTCGAGATAGGCCTAGGCTTGTCCAAAGATGGACCTCCAGCTTGACCAAAAACTGCAACCGCAAAAAACGCAAAGAAAAGTGTAAACATGTGAACCATAGCCAGACCTCCCCTAATTCAATCTCTCATAAAAAAAACTTGTATAACAACTAGTCAACATTACCTAGCACACAAACGTTCCCCATCGGTCTTGAAATCGCTAGCTCAAAAAGTTTGCCTGAACAGTACTCTGACGGTAATCATCGCCTTCAATCCGAACATCTCGACACATTTCATAAAGACGAGACCGAAGGCGTACTGTGATGCGATCTGAAAGTGTATCTTCAGTATTGTTCATTCCCCCCATTCGAACCGGCCGATTCGAGGAGTTGTTTGGCCTTTGAGTTGTAGCCGTTGGGTCAGAATAATTAGTCGTAATAATCGTCAGTTTGTTCTCGTTATATCGACGATTCAATATGTAAAAGAAAGTATCAAGCACCCAGAGTGTCGGATTCTCACCCCCTAGGTCATCCAACACTAAAGGCTCAGCACTCAAAACAGGCTGTAACACGTCCATCTCGGTCACTTGGGTATCAGGATGATACGAACCCTTAATTTCTCTTAGGAGTGAACGATAGTCACAAAAAAGTGCGTTGGAATTTATCTTTCGTTCAACCAAGATACGTCTCAAAATTGATACTGACAAGTGCGTCTTGCCAACTCCCGGTGGCCCGGTAAAAAGAAGTCCCGCTTCAACATCCGGAAATTGCTCTGCCCAACTTTCCGAGATCTTGTGCGCCCTTTCCAGAGCAGGTCTCAATCCGTCAAAAGGCCTTCCCCCACTGCGCGCATCCAGAGCGCACTCGAGATATCGACTTGGGACCCCAGAGTTGGCCATAATCGACTCGTGAGGATCTGCAACTGAACAACCGCAACGTACAACAACATTTCTACCATTACTAACAATACGCTTCCAAGAAGTGCCCTCACAATCGGAACAACTATCAAGACTTGAGCTAGTCACGTCACGATCTTTTCTTAACAAGCTCACGTGGTGGAAGCTTGACAAGAGCACTTTCGACACGATCCTCCCAGCCCTTGTCCTGTTTGACTAACTCCGCCTGTACGTATTCGATAAACTCTCCTATCTCTCGTTGCATCTTCTCCATTTTCTGACGCATGTTAAGAATAATCTCGACGCCCGCTAGGTTCACCCCCAAATCTCTCGTCAAATTCAAAATGGTCTCAAGCCTCATTAAATCGTCTTCAGAATAAAGCCGGGTATTTCCATCTGTACGGGATGGACTTAATAGTCCCTCTCTTTCGTACAAACGTAACGTCTGAGGGTGAAGTCCATAAGTCTCAGCCACAGCACTAATCATGTAATAACCTTTACCTCTACCCCTGTTTCTTGGGCCTTCCGACCCAGAACTCGTGCTCCTACTCATAGCACAACCTCTTCACCTTTGAATTGGATTAAGTCGGTCGACTTCACGCAACAACTCTCTGGAGTGATCGTCATAGATCGATGGCGTCACAACACAAATAGTAACAAAAAGATCCCCACGGCCAGACTTGTTACTCCTCGAGAGGACTCCGCGTTCCGACAATCGCAGTTTTTGACCCGACTGAACCCCGGGAGGGATACGCAATGTGACACTTCCATCAGGTGTCGAGACGTGAACCTTTGTACCTAATGCTGCCTCTCCAAACGATATGGGAATCGAGCAAAACAGGTCGTCACCCTTACGAATAAAAGATGAATGTGACTCAACTTGAACATGGACGTAGAGATCACCTGCTGTTCCTGTTCCACAACCCTGGCTTCCCATTCCCGTAAAACATAATTTATCACCGTCCGCCACCCCACGTGGAATCTCAATATCGATGGCCTCTGACTCTGTCGAACGGCCTCCTCCGACACAATCGCGACACTTCTCACGTACAACCATGCCGGTGCCCTCACACGACAAACACGGCCGAGCAAACAGCATAAATCCACGAGCTTGTGTAGCACGACCTCTCCCGTTACAAATCAAACAAGGACGTGGTTCCACTGCCGGTATTTCTCCCCATCCTTCACACGTTACACATGAAATTTTTCGCTCGATTTGTATGGAACGGTTTAGCCCTGAAAGCGAATCATTAAAAGAAATTACAACCCGTGTATAGATATCTTCCCCTACAAGGCCAGACCTTTCTTTTGAAAGCACTGAACTATAATGCAAATCATTGAAAATGTTGACGTCCCTACCACCAGGCAATGAAAAATCAAAGCCTTCAAACCCGAAACGAGCGGGCTCAGAAGTAACCTTGGGTCTAGGTGCCGGTCCAGTGGAATCGTAATGTTCTCGCCTCTCCGAATCCATTAGTACTTCGTGAGCTTCATAAATACGCCTATACCGGACAGCAGCAACGTTATCTCCAGGATTAATGTCAGGATGGTACTTACGAGCCAACTTACGAAATGCACGGCGATTCTCTGCTTTCGAAGCGGACTTATCCACTCCTAAAAGAACATAGTAATCGCTTCTAGACATCGAAGCCTACTTCTTCTCCTCCGAATCTACAATCTCTGCATCAATCACATCATCCTCACCGGAAGGTTTCTCCTCGTCTTCCGAAGCAGAGTCTTGAACATTGTCTTTCTCTCCTTTTTGGTACATAAATTCAGCTAATTTATAACTCGCTTTTTCAAGTACTTCTCGCGCATTACGTACAGCCTGGATCTCGCCCTCTTTAAGAGCAGTTTTCGCACTCTCTAAAGCCACCTCAATCTGTTTAGCGTCCTCATCCGGAATCTTCTCACGGTGTTCGCTCAATAGCTTCTCGGTCTGATAGACAAGATTGTCCGTCTCGTTTTTAGCTTCAACTTCCTCACGACGTTTTTTATCATCTTCAGTGTTAACCTCAGCAGCGCTTTTCATCTGATCGATTTCCTGTTCGTCCAAACCACTCGAACCTTTGATCGTAATTGCTGTCTGCTTACTAGTCGCCATATCCTTCGCAGATACGTTCAAAATACCGTTGGCATCGATATCGAAAGTTACCTCAATTTGAGGTACACCCCGAGGGGCCGATGGAATACCAACCAAGTTAAAGCGACCTAGTGTCCGATTATCAGCAGCCATACTTCGCTCTCCTTGGAGCACATGGACTTCCACCTGAGTTTGATTGTCTGCTGCTGTAGAAAACACCTCGCTTTTCTTATGAGGAACAGTTGTATTCCGCTCAATCAGTCGTGTAAATAAGTTACCAAGAGTCTCTATCCCAAGAGACAGTGGAGTAACATCTAGCAAGAGTAGGTCCTTAACCTCTCCACCTAAAACACCTGCCTGAACAGCAGCACCAAGAGCAACTACTTCATCCGGGTTGACACCTTTGTGTGGTTCTTTGCCAAATACTTCCTTCACAATTTCCTGAACTTTAGGTAGGCGTGTTGAACCACCAACCAGCACGACCTCGTCTATTTCAGATGGTTTGAGGCCCGCATCCTCAATAGCCTGCTTGCATGGCTTAACCGTGCGCTGCAGTAAGTCGTCCACTAATTGTTCCATCTTGGAACGAGTAATTTTTTCAGACAAATGCTTAGGCCCACTTGAATCTGCAGTAATAAATGGCAGGTTGATCTCCGTCTCCATGGTAGACGACAACTCAATTTTGGCTTTTTCTGCAGCTTCTTTGAGCCGTTGCAAAGCCATACGATCTTTTGAAAGATCGACACCCTGAGAACTTGCGAATTGATCGATCAACCAGTCAATAATTCGCTGGTCAATGTTGTCACCACCCAGGTGAGTGTCACCATTAGTAGATTTAACCTCAACAACACCCTCACCGACCTCGAGTATGGAAACGTCAAACGTTCCACCACCAAAGTCAAACACAGCAATCTTCTCATCCTGCTTTTTATCGAAACCGTATGCCAGCGCTGCAGCAGTAGGTTCATTCACCAGTCTCATGACCTCAAGTCCCGCAATCTCTCCAGCATCCTTTGTAGCTTGACGTTGGCTGTCGTTGAAGTATGCAGGAACTGTAATAACAGCTTTTTCGACTTTATCCCCAATATAATCCTCAGCTGCCTGTTTTAATTTTTGTAACACCATGGCAGAAATCTCAGGCGGCGATGATGCTCGACCTTTAATGTCAACCCTAGCATCACCATTCTCAGCCTTAACAACTTTGTAGGGCACCGTTTTCATTTCCTCAGAAACTTCATCAAAGCGACGGCCCATGAAACGCTTAATAGAAAAAATGGTGTTCTCAGGATTCGTTACCCCTTGACGTTTCGCGACTTGGCCGACCAAACGCTCGTTGCCTTTCGCAAAAGCAACTACAGAAGGTGTCGTTCTACCCCCCTCCGGATTCGTGATAACCGTTGGGTTGCCACCCTCCATTACCGCAACAACAGAGTTAGTGGTACCGAGATCGATACCAATGATCTTGCTCATTCCTTCACATCTCCTTGATCAGAGTACTGTTTTAATAACTATTTTGACCATTCTTGATAAAAGTGTAACAAACACGAAAGCATATGATATGAGTGTCAATCTGTCAAGTTTTGAAAGGGACTACGTAGTTCCGCTTGTCCTCAAATGGTGACTTAAGCCTGGGAAGCAATATTCTACAATGGGCCCCTTGATCGTTGTACCTAATAGGTTTACGTCCTAACCGTGACATCATTCTAGCTGGTATAGACCTTGCATGTAAGTTAGATATAGTCGTAATGCAACTCAATAAACTTTGTGGAATCGGAGATTAGTTATGATAAGCAAAACAACATACTTTAATTGGTCTTTCGCTGTCCTCTGCCTTGCTCTGACCGATGCCGCCTTTGCTTTCCAACCGGCAACACGAGAAATTAATGAGAGTGAAGTCGCCCCTGATCAACCTCCTTACATTTTAGCATTAGCTGAATACGGCCAATGGATTCAACACAAAAGACACGGTTTAGTCTGGTATCCAATCGTTCAGTTAAACAACTCTCCTTATCGCGGGTTTTCGTGGCATTACACAGGTTACGGCTACCCTTGCGTTTCTCATGTACCATGGGGATGGGTACCTCATCGTTATGGTCGATGGTACCAGGACCATCGAGGCTGGTATTGGACGCCAAGCCACAGCGTTTCTTTAAGCTGGCATTCTTTTACTCTTGGAGCGAGATGGTTTGGCCGGAGTAATTTTCGCCACACAAATAACTCCTTCGCTTTCTACACAGCTAACTACCAGTATCACTTCAGTGGCGGTCACCATACGAAAGCCACCCGTTACATGCAGCTACGTGGACGTAAGGCGACACCAAGAACCCCCCCTAAAAAACGCCGAACAATGAGAATTAGAACCAAACGCACTCATAACTCTCAGGCACATGTAAAAAGATACAAGCAAGGCAACACCATTACTCGCATTAACAACCCTATCAAGTCAAGAATCCATATCTTACGACGAGACTCTGTGAGCCAAACAAAGCTCTTATCCAATGGAATGCGCAGACAAAGAATCGCGAAAAAAACTACTGTAAGACAATCTGAACCCAACGTGAAACGCACTAAAAATATATCTTCAGTTCATTCTAATCGCCGAGCAGTGCGAAAAAGAACCGCAAGGTAGGATTTTCAAATAGTTTTTTAGCAGGAAATACGACAATAGAATAAAAGTTGCAAACTACGTCTTACGCCTAGAACATAGTTCACGAACTCAACTATCCTAATAGTTAAAGGACCACTTTAGCATTTTTGTACTAACTTCTAACTCTCAACCCTTAATTCAACAAAAAACTTCCACATTAGAAATGTCATACTTTTCTATTTGAAATATAGGGTTCCCAATCCTTAATCGGTAAATACCACGAAATCAGTAATTTCCACTATATCTAGTAGCTAGTGGTGCTTTAGAACCCAAAATCTAGTATTTTTTTCTTGACAGTTAATTAAGCTGCGCTTATAAAAACAAATTCAGGGTTTGCTAAACAACAATAGTTTAGCGTTCCAGCCTTGCAATGATAGCGTACAGTTTGCAATTAATTTAGGTTTGTGGCTTCACAGGCTCATTTGTTTAGGAATGGTTTATGACTTCTATGATTTTCTAGGTTGTCAGATGGAAATAAAAGAGAGTTTAAATTCGACTATAGATAAGTTTACAACTAGAGTTCATAAGACTCATGTTATCTCTCGAGCGGAGGAAAGTAGATAAATGGCAACCACGAAAAAAGACCTCTCACTCGTATTGGATACAGATTCTACAAACAACAGCGTGCAAAACGTTAGTGTTAGTGAATCTAACCGACCCGTGTCAAAAGCACTGCGATTCAAACGGTTATACACCGAGCAAAGCACCTCACCGTACGACACCACCGAATGGGTGTTCCGTGACGCAGTGATTACCGATGAAAATGGAAAGATAATTTTTGAACAAAAAAATGTTGAAGTACCAAAATCCTGGTCACAAATGGCAACCAATATTGTCGCGTCGAAATATTTTCACGGAACACTGAACACTGAGGAACGCGAAGGAAGTGCTCGGCAATTGATCGGCCGAGTCGTCGACACAATGACCAATTGGGGTAGAGATGATAACTATTTTAAAACCACTGAAGATGCTGCCACCTTCAGAGACGAACTAACATTTATACTCCTAAACCAACACGCCTCTTTCAATTCACCTGTATGGTTTAATTGTGGGGTAGAGGAAAAGCCCCAGTGCTCTGCCTGTTTTATTAATTCCGTTGACGACACGATGGGTTCAATTTTAGGCTTGGCAAAAACTGAGGGAATGCTTTTTAAGTGGGGATCGGGCACAGGGTCAAATCTATCAACAATTCGAAGTTCTAAGGAACAATTATCGGGTGGAGGCATCGCCAGTGGTCCCGTTTCCTTCATGAAGGGCTACGACGCTTTTGCAGGCGTAATTCGCAGCGGTGGAAAAACACGCCGCGCTGCAAAGATGGTCATTTTGAATGTAGACCACCCAGACATCGTGGAGTTTATCGAATGCAAGCTACGCGAAGAGAAAAAAGCTTGGTCGTTAATTGACGCTGGATATGACGGTTCTTTGAATGGTGAAGCGTACGCGTCTATCTTTTACCAAAACGCGAACCATAGCGTACGTGTGACAGATGATTTCATGAATGCGGTTGTTGAAGATAAAGAATGGGTCACTCCTTCTATTACATCCGGCGAAGCTCTTAATCGTTATCGCGCACGAGATATTCTTCAAAAGATCTCTGAGTCAACACACGTTTGTGGTGACCCAGGAATGCAATATGACACAACCATCAATCGGTGGCACACATCCAAGACGACGGGTCGTATCAACGCATCAAATCCCTGTTCTGAATATATGTATCTAGATGACAGTGCGTGCAATCTAGCTTCATTTAATCTGATGAAATTCTTAACACCAGATGGCAAATTTGATTCAGCAGCATTTTCTCATGCAGTCAACGTAGTAATAACTGCCATGGAAATAATCGTCAGCAATGCTAGTTATCCCACTCCAAAAATCGGTGAAAATTCAGAAGCTTTTCGTCCTCTAGGAATAGGATATGCAAATCTAGGAGCTCTATTGATGTACCAAGGAATACCTTATGACAGCGACAAAGGGCGCGACACTGCTGCTGCTATCACCGCTTTAATGACCGGGCAAGCGAATCAACAATCAGCCCGTATCGCTGAAAATCAGGGTGCCTTCAAGGGCTATAGCGTCAATCGTGAATCAATGATAGACGTTATGGAAATGCACCGAGATGCAGCTAATAGCCTCGACCCAACAAACATCCAGTTAGATTTACATCAAGCTGCTACAAACTCCTGGGATGAGACTGTAAAGATCGGACGTCAAACCGGCTATCGCAACGGACAAGCATCGGTATTAGCGCCAACTGGAACGATTGGGTTAATGATGGACTGTGACACAACAGGCGTAGAACCCGATTTTGCACTAGTCAAATACAAGAAACTCGTCGGCGGCGGGCTAATGAAAATTGTAAACCAAACTGTCCCTTCAGCACTTACACAGTTGGGCTATGACGATACCGAAGTCGACTCCATCGTTGACTATGTATATCAGAATGGTTTCATAGAGGGAGCTCCTTCAATAAAAGATGAACATCTTCCCGTTTTCGATTGCGCAGTAAAGTCACCAGGAGGCACAAGAGCTATCCACTACATGGGCCATGTGAAAATGATGGCATCTGTGCAGCCTTTCTTGTCAGGAGCCATCTCTAAAACAGTCAACATGCCACATGAGTCTTCTGTTGACGAAATCATGCAAACTTATGTAGAAGCTTGGAAACTGGGACTAAAGGCTATTGCAATATACCGTGATGGCAGTAAGAGAACGCAGGCGCTCAATACTTCTGCAGGCGACGAAGCTCCGGCGTCTCCCTCTACGGCCACGCCAACTCAAAAGAAGTTACCTGTAGAGAGACAAGCTATTACACATAAATTCAATATCGCTGGCCACGAAGGCTATATTACTGTTGGGGTTTACGACGACGGCTCACCCGGTGAGATTTTCATTAATATGTCTAAAGAGGGCTCGGCAATTTCCGGGCTTATGGATGCATTTGCAAGATCTATATCTTATGCACTTCAATACGGAGTACCGCTCGAAGTTCTCGTAGACAAGTTCGTACACACTCGTTTCGAACCTTCCGGGTTCACAGGAAACGATCAGATACCTTATGCTAAGTCAATTACTGATTATTTATTTCGCTGGTTAGCATCAAAATTTTTATCAGCTGACATGCAAATTCGAGCTGGAGTCGTCGACGACACTATCACTCCCGGAACATCAGAGATTGCCAATACTCCCGTTAGCAACGGAAGCTTGCCTAACACCATATCCACAGCCAACAATGTTTCATCAAATTCGTCTGCCGACATACAACAAATACCTCAACTATTTGAAGACGCTCCGCCATGCTCAACATGTGGCTCAATAATGGTTCGTAACGGGAGTTGTTATAAATGTCTAAACTGTGGAACTACAAGTGGTTGTTCCTGAAGTTCTCCCGCAACACCAACATCCTGTCATTACGTTCCAACCCATGGGATATTGTGATTGGAGATTTACACCAAATTAAACAGTGGAGCAATTGAGCTAATGTTCTGACCGTATTCTAGCTCTCGTGAAATAAAGAACGTGCGACGCACACCCAACAAAAAACACTTTGTATTTGTGCTTCAACTGTTGGTCGCATTGTTGTTTTTGACAACACCTCTTCTGTATGGTCAACAGAACCGGGGCATACGCATAGGTCACGAGGGTCTCAAGTGTGTCCGCTCTGATGAACATGTCGTGCTTCAGGCCACCATCACATCTTCTGAAGAACTCATAGCTGTAACCGCATACTTCCGATCAGACCTTTACGATGAGTACTATTACGTGAAGATGCAAGAATCTGAAGGCACATACCGAGGCACGTTGCCAAAACCAAATCCAGAGACTGGAAAAATTCACTACTACATACTCGCCATGGACTCCCCTTTCAATTCCGTTCGTACGAAAGAAC
>CAZFLB010000118.1:0-3788 GCA_964518945.1 uncultured Acidobacteriota bacterium
CCCGCAAAACTCCGAGACAGCACGGCCATCGGCGTATAGCGAAGACCATCAGCCCTTAACAGCTCGCCATAACCGGGAATTTCACAATCCAAAAGCTCTCGAATCGCTTCCGGGGTGACATCACGAGGGCCCAATCCAGTCCCTCCTGTAGAAACTATAAGATCTACCGTGCCTTGAATAACCCATTCACGAATCACCTCAGCAATGAGAGAACGTTCATCAGACACAACTTGTTGCTCAGCGACAGAAAAACCGAGCTTTATAATTTCAGCTGCTGCAACTTTACCCGAAAGGTCTTCACGGACCCCATTGGCAACACCATCGCTCACAGTCAGCACTGCAACTCGCTTTACACCATTAGTCATAGCTAGATTATAAGGATATATTGGAATTAACAATTTATGGTCAAACTTCAAGTCATAACATTTCTTACAACGTGCGCTCTCGTTTTTCAGACAGGCTTACCTGTTTACTCACAAGAGCAAGAGAACAACTATCAATTTCGAGTAACGGTAGACTTAATTTCACTAACCATTACAGTCACTGACACTCGAAACCGATTTGTCACGGATTTACTTGAAGAAGATTTTTCACTTTTCGAAGATGGCATATCTCAAGAGATTTCTGTTTTTTCACGTGAAGACTTGCCTATCCGAATGATATTACTTCTCGATACCAGTGCTAGTATGGAAAAAAAATTGAGCTTTGCAAAAGAAGCTGCCATCAACTTCGTATCCGAAATGAAAGAGGATGACCTAACAGAAATCTTCGAATTTGGTAACAAACCTGTCGTTTTGCAGCCATTTACCAACGACATCGAAAAGCTTCGTCATGCTATCGAAATTGCACAGGCGGGGGGGCCAACTCAATTGTACAACGCCCTCTACATTTCATTGAAAAGCTTATATCAAAAACGTCAGGATATTCGGAGACAAGCCATTGTAGTCCTCTCCGATGGCGAAGACACGAGCTCTTTAGTTACCTTCGAACGTGTTATGGAAATCGCCAAAGATACAGATGTAACCATCTACACCATCTCTCTGAGAAGGCAGGATAAGCGTCGAAGCAGCACTTTCTCCGAAGCAGAGTTTGTTCTAAAAAAGCTCGCTGAAGAAACAGGAGGTCAATGGTTTTTTCCCAATGAACTGGCCGAACTAAAATCCGTTTATGCTCGCGTGGCCACAGAACTGAAAAGTCAATATAACATTGGCTACGTATCAAACAATCCTCAAAGAGACGGTTCTTGGCGCCGTGTGGTAGTTCAAACCTCTTATCCCAACCTTCTCGTACGGACAAAACTTGGCTATTACGCCCCAAAGCAGTAAACAGAAGTTCCAGAAGAGATAACTTTCAATTCAAAACCTAGACTAACCGTTGTTTCGTAGCCTCTGTTTTAACCGAGATAAACTACAGAAGTTTTTCACTAAACTCACGGGATTTAGACACCTAACGAAGAAAATAGTAGCTGGATGCTATGCCCACCTACTATTGAAAGTTTTCCTTTGTAGTCATATGGCGCTTTTGTCTTGCCCAAGATGATCTAGTAATTGCAGGAAATCTCTTCGTAGAAGGTCACTCTTAGCAAGCCGTCTCCAAGCATTCAAAAGGCGTCGTTCTCGAGGATCACTTAATATAGTGCGATTCACAGCCGTAGTGTTATCGGGAAGAAAGTATGCAATTGGTACGTCCAGTGCATTAGCAATACGCTGAAGCCTCTCTAAAGAAATAGGCCTCCTCCCTTTCTCAAAGTTTGTAAGGCTAGCTGAAGAAATCCCAATCATATTTGCTAGAGCTTTTTGTCGAATTCGTTTCTGCTTCCGTATCGCCCGTATGCGCTCTCCTGGACTCGTAAGTGCAATAAATGAGATCACTCTTTCGACTGCCTCCGTTAAATTCTTTTCAACTCCCCGAAATTTTTCCCTGTGGCAAATCTGGTTCAGCTTCAAGAAATTTTTCTAATCCTGGGGCTCCGATCGTTTTCGGGATCTGAAATGTCTCAAGGATCCTCCAACTGGACGGACCAACACGAAGAAAGATTTCAACCATAATTTCTTCCCATTTAGCATTACGAAACATTTGCTCCGGAGAATCTTTAGAGATGACACTCCTATCCGACCTCATCGTTAATAAATCTGACACTCCACCCGGCTTTATCGGCTGTTCGGAGATTGAGTAAGAAAAGGCGTTACCCCAAGGTTCATCTGGCAACATCTCTCTTTTAAAAACCGCCATGACTTGAACATATTCTAAGTTGCGACTAGTAGTATTAACCACCCGAAATCTAACGACTGGATGAATGTAGTTATTTTTTTCATCATCCTGACCCTGAATTGCCCAATAGCCAACAACATCTTGCAACTCAAGTGCTGATAAAATCTCTTCGCTCTCTTTATCCCCACAAGACATGATTGGAATCAGCAAAGCAATCGAAAGTTGACATGTCGTCAAATGTTTCATTAAGATTCGCGATCTTCCATTACTCATAACAATAGGAGCGGCTGTCTTGCCTTACTCACGATTATACTCCACTAAAGTAGTTCGCAATTAGAAAGGCTTTCGGGTGATTGAAGTAAGAAGTCTTACCAAAAATTATGGCACTTTCAATGCCGTGTCTGACCTCAGTTTTTCCGTGAAGCCCGGTGAAATTCTTGGTTTTCTTGGACCTAACGGCGCCGGAAAAACAACTACAATGAGAATCTTGACGGGATATTTCCCCCCGACTAGCGGGGAAGCAAAAATAGCGGGACATGACATAATTACCGAACCCCTCCAAGCAAAATCGAAAACGGGATACTTACCTGAAAGTCCTCCTCTTTATGATGAAATGACTGTTATCGACTACATGAATTTCGTTGCTCAAATTAAAGGGATTAATTCTAACAAGCTTACAACCCGGGTTAACGAAACTTTAGAAAGATGCTCTCTTACAAAAGAGAGAAACCAACTCACTGGAACTCTTTCAAAAGGATATCGACAAAGAGTAGGGATTGCACAAGCACTAGTTCACAACCCAGCGGTACTCCTCCTCGATGAACCAACTGCAGGTCTTGATCCGGCGCAGATTGGTGAAACTAGGCAGTTGATTAAGTCATTAGGTGGCGACCATACTGTATTACTTTCGACACATATTCTCCCAGAAGTGTCAGTCACCTGTGATCGTGTTGCAATAATTAACAATGGCCGATTACTAGCCCAAGGCACACCCGAAAGCTTGCAAGAACAATTTCGCCAAACAAAACATCTCCAACTAACAATTCAGGGTAGCCTCCCCAGCATCAAAAAAGTTCTTCTTGAAACGGAAGCAGTCTTAAGTTTAGAAGTGAAATCTCAGTTGGCAACCGACATCACCTCACTTCTCATAAAAGTAGATGCGCAAAAAGATATCAGAAAATATCTGTCATCAAGAATCGTCGAAAACAAACTCGGGCTCTTGGAACTAAAACAAAACGATATGAGTCTCGAAGAAATGTATCTTCGGGCAATAAGTCAAGAGGAGTCTTAACATTGCCTCATTTTCTTTTAATTAGAGATAAATTGTATTGCAAGCAATGTTTTTTCATTCCGTTGAACACTTGCAACGTCCCAAAACAATTATGACTAACATTTGGGCTCTTTTACGACGAGAGGTAAGCTCCTATTTCTCATCCCCCATTGCTTACACTCTCCTAGCGTCATTTCTAGTGCTCTTTGGTTTTGATTTCTACGGTGAACTTGAGTTTTTTCTTGACCCAAGAAGAGGTGCAACCGGAGAAGTTGCAAACGTAAATCAAGATATGATTCGCTGGCTT
>CAZFLB010000119.1:0-12410 GCA_964518945.1 uncultured Acidobacteriota bacterium
AAAGATCGATCGCTAACTCAGCAGCTAGTATAGCCGCTTCGGGTTCAAGTATAGGAAGTAGTATGCGGCGGTAAGGGTGTGTCCCGGCCGCGAGTAACATAGGACACGAGATTGTATCCAAGGCATAGGCGAAGTGTGGGCGACTAAACCCAATACGATTGAGTAGAGTTGGTTTGTCCTTGTGAAGAATGACACAACCACAGTCTTTTGAAACGAAGTCTCTGGTCAAGATTTCCGTCAGCCCATCATTCTTTGTAAGGGTCTGATGCTCCAATGTGATATTTGTAATTTGGATGTTGGGTGGGAGGTTGTGGTCTTGTGTTAGAAGGAGAGCATGCCGAGTGCGTATGCTTTTGATGAGATATTGAAATTCGTCCCAGTAAATCGCAGGAGTGTCGTTTGGTGCAAACCCGATCGCGTGGGTGCCGTATTGTAGTGGGAAACGGGCCACTCCGGCCCGCAGATAATCGGCAGTTGAGGGCAAAATCTCCGGGTCACCTGTAAGTAGTATACGATCACCTTCGCGAATCACGACCTCTCCGTGTGGTACCACGTATTGGCTCTCCCTGTAGATTGCAGCAATAAGCCATCTATTTGCTCTTAGATCGCGTACGCGAGTATCGATGGCTGGTGAGCTTTTGAGAATAGGAATTTCAAGAATTTCTCCTTCGCCAATTCCAACACCACTAGCGACTTGGTGTCCTCTTTCCATGCGATTCATTACTAGTCGTGCAACTGCTTCAGGACGACTTACAATTTCTGTGTCCGAGTCTTTGAACCAGGCTTGATGTTCCGGCCGTCGCATAATGGCAATAGTAGTTGGGGGAGTGGCAGAAGCTCTTGCTATGCGGCAGGCTTCTGCATTTGTTGCGTCCTTGTTTGTTAGTGCCGCGAGCCACTCTGCATCATCCAAACCGGCTTCTTTTAGGTTGAGTCTGCTTGTACCATCTTTGGCCAACAACCTGATGTTTCGGTTTGGAAGCTCCTTCCCTAATCTCTCTAGGCGGCTTTCATCTAGGTCCAGAACGGTAATCTCCCAGCGATTTGAAAGCGTTCGCGCAAGCTCTCGGCCGGCTTGGCCAGCTCCGATTATTATTACACTCCTTTTGTTTTGCGAGGGTGGGAGTGATTCTGAGCCAGAATTGGAAGCAGGTAAAACCATTTTAAAGCTTAATAACCTATAGCAACACTTGGCCGATAGATTTCGACCCCACCGTGTAGGCATTGTGTTTCTGAGTTAATAGTGATTCCACTAGGGCGACCAAAATGAGAGTTTATAAAAGTCTCTTTTTCTACAATTACTTCGTGTCCTTGACTAAGAAGATTCCTTGAAACTGAAGGTGGAAAGAGGGAGTCTACGTGGACAGGAAAATCATTTTCGCGATGAATACGAGGAGCTGCGATTGCATCTTGAATGCTCATCTCGCTATCGATGAGATTTGAGAGTACCTGAACTACAGCACTCATGATTTTTCTGCCCCCCGGAGAGCCAATCGCTGCTCTTGGTCCATTTGCGTCGAAAACAAGGCAGGGTGCTGCGGCATGGAGAGCACGTTTGTTGGAGCTAATGGAACTTAAGTTTCCTGGCTCGGGGTTAAACCACATCATTCCATTGTTAAGAACAATACCGAGGTCAGGTATCGTTACACCAGAACCAAACCGTGCACCTAGGGTAGCGGTGAGGGCTACCATATTGCGATTGGAGTCAATAACGTTTATGTGAGTTGTGTGTTGACCTGATGCGTCTCCTGAACCCGGATTGTTTATGAGATGAGAATTGTTGTGGTTCGATGGATTTCCAGTTGTTAGAACGGTTATCGCCGGGCCGGAGGGTGCGATGAGTTTTCTCCGTTCGGTAAGATACCTCTCTGATAACAAACTATTAAACGGGATAGCTGTAGAATTCTGATCGCCAAGGAAATGAAAACGATCATTAAAAGCTAGTCGTAAAGCCTCGGCGATTATGTGCTGGCTGCTGATGGCTTCGTGTTTAACCTGCGGAAGCTCAAACCCGGCAAGTAGCGATAGTGTAGATACGACGGTTGGGCCACCACTTGAATCAGGTAGTGTCATGATGCGATGACCTCTGTAAAAACATTGTAGTGGACTAATGACTTTGGCACAGTAGTTCTCCAGGTCATTACTCTGAAGAATTCCTCCATGCTCGCACACGTAAGATGTAATTTTTTTTGCAATGGAACCGCTGTAGAAACTGTTTGGGCCCTCTTCAGCCAGTGTCTCTAATGTTTTTGAGAGGTCAGGTTGTTTAAGTAAGTTGGGTATGTTCGGATTCATGCTAGGCATTTGGGCTGTATTGCCTCACCCGAAAAAAGTTGACAGAGTGTGTTTGAAGGGTGATAAACGTTTAAGCGAGGCTGAGGTGTTCACGAAGAAATAGTCGTCAACGGGGTAACCTTCTGAGGCCAGTTCTATAGCTGGTTTGAAAAGCTCTCTCCAAGGCATTGAACCTGCATTTTCGTGAAGTTTTCCAAGTGCTGCTACTGAGCCTGGAACGGCGATTGAAAGGAACCCTGTTTCTGCGGCATCATCTTTTGTTTTAGGCCAACCATACAATCCATCACTTGAGATTCGATTTTCCTCTAGAGTAAACATGTTTGGTAAAGCGAGAGCCGGTGTGACACCACTTCCGTCGTAACATTCCGTCTGTTTTTTTGAGCTGTCGTAGGCGACAGCATAAGCACAGCCACCGATACCGCTCATGAAAGGTTCGACGACGCCAGCTGCTAGTGCCGTTGCAATAGCGGCGTCAGCAGCATTGCCTCCCGCTTGGAGAATCTTTACTCCCGATTCGGCCGCGAGAGGATGCATTGCCGTAACCATACCGTTATTGGCAATGGCTTCTGTTTTGGTAATGAGTTGTTGGGTGTAGATCATGTCAGCCAAGTTGAGAAAAAGTGCAACGTACGAGTGTAAGCGGTTGTTGCAGCTTTGTTGTTGAATTGAGAACGCTGATCGCAGTTGAATCCATGGTCCGCATCGTAGGTGTAAATTTTTGCCTTTTGATGAGTATCGCGAAGTGTTTGCACGTCTTTTTTCGGAATGGACAGATCTTTATCGCCAAAGTGCATCATTAATGGGCACATGGGGTGCTCTTTAACATACGGCATGATTTGGCCACCGTAGTATACGACTGCTGCTTGTATTTGAAGGCGCGTAGCAGAAAGAAAAGCCATCGTTCCTCCCCAGCAATAACCAACGACGCCAATGTTTGGAGCGCTTTTTTGCAAGGTTTTTACTGCCGATTGAATATCTAGTATGGTTTCATTCCAGTTAAACTCTTCACGAAGTTTTCTTCCCAAAGCGATATCCGTTTTAGAGTACGATAGTTGAACATTCTTTTTGGAGCTTCGGTCATAAAGCGCGGGAGCAATTGTTGTATAACCGGCTTTGGAAAATCGGTCACATACTGTCCGTATATGATCGTTAACCCCGAATATCTCTTGTAATACGACAATTCCTCCTTTACTAGAAGTTGCTGGATCGCAGAGATAAGCTGTAAGTTTGTGAGAATCCTCAGCGATGAGTTCGATGTTGATTCCCATATTCAGTCTTTTGACACATTGTTTCCGGAGATCACTAAAGCTATTCGTTTACCAATGAATTTGTTTGAGAATGTTTTTGCTACTGCCAAGGATACAGCGCCTGCGCCTTCAACTTTTATGCCGAGGCTCTCTTCAATCATGTCTACGGCTTGATATATCAATTGGTCGTTAACTAGATACATGTCGTCTACAACGTTGGTCATGGTTGCAATTGCTTCTGGAACTGGTATTCGTGTGGCAATTCCGTCAGCAAAAGTAGAAATTGTTTCGCTGGATCGAACATTTTGCGTACGGAATGAATATTCCATTGCAGGTGCACCTTCTGCGCCAGCACCGATGACAAGTGTTTCTGGAGAGTGTGATTTTATCCACGTACCAACACCATTGATTAGTGCTCCATTTCCGACCGGAACAATCACAGCGTCTAGGGGCTCTGGCCATTCAAGTAGCTCTGTTGCGATCGTTCCAGCGCCTTCGGTAATTGGTGTGTCTCGACCATCTTCGATAAAAGTAAGTCCTTTCCGATCAGCATATTCCCGGCCAGCCTCTTTTGCATCATCGAAATCGTTCCCGACCAGACGTACCTCGGCCCCGAGAGCACGCATTTGACTTATTTTGAAGGCGTTTGCGTTCACTGAAGCGTAAACGAGAACAGGAAGCTTATGTTTGTTCGCGGCGTAGACGAGTCCTTGTCCGAAGTTCCCGGCAGAAGCGCATATCCATGGCTGTGGTGCTGTGTCTTTGTGAAGATGAGTAAAGTAACAAGCTCCCCGGCCTTTGAATGAACGTACAGGGTTCAAACACTCAACTTTTACAATTACGCTGGTTCCGACCCATTGACTCAAAAGGTTGTTTTTAAATTGGGGTGTATTGAGAAATACTGGGTCGATGTGCTCACGCGCTTGAGCGATTCGTTCAATAGAAATGTCTGGTGACTTAGGCATAGGATGATCCTATCGCAATTTGTCATGTTTCTTTGGTTAGATATTTAGAATTTGAAGCTGATCGGTAGAAATAGCCCCGATGCATACAGATATGTCCTTTCTCGTCATCTACGATGTCGAAAAGTTGTTGTTGTTGGCCCCAGAACCTATCTTAGGAACGTCAATTGTTTCTTTACGCCAAGAGGTTGTTACGAGCAGCCACAATAGGGCTAGTATTTGAGTACAAAGAACTACCTTGAAAGCAGCGCTGTAGCCTTCTGGAGAGAAGTCGTTGTTTACAGGTGTAAACATCTGGATTATTCCACCTATTGCGGACTGAAATGCAAAAGCTCCAGCAAAAACGAATACGTTAAGGCTGGTGTTAACACGCCCTGCCATCTCTAAAGGGAATCGTTGAGTAAGTGTTACATATCCGAGCATTCCAGCAGCGCCAAATAATCCAAACAGGAGCCATAGAATGCGAGGAGAGTTTATCCACTCGAATGTCAGTCCGGTTTGAACGCCTTGGAATAGTATTGCTGCACACACCCAGACCGACAGTGTGGAAATGCCATGATGGCTGAGTTGTTTGGCCAAGTACCCAAACATTAGAAAGCCAACTCCCATGGCAAGTGAAAGAGTTAATAGATTGCTGGCGACGAGCGAACTGTCTAAACCGGCTACATCAGAGAGCCAAGGACCTGCCCACAGGCTTTGTATTGCGATGTAAGAGCCTTGGTGCGCAACTGAGAAAGGAAGAACGCTCCAAAATAGCTTCGATTTGAAAATATACTGCATGCCGGATACTGTCTCTCGCAGACGTAACCTATTTTGAGGTTGCTCCTTCTCGGGTACCAGAAAGTAGATAATTACAGCGATAAAGAGGGTTGTAGCTGATAGTAAAAAAAACAACTGGCGCCATCCGATAGTTTCAACTGTCCATGCGACCGGAATTGTTGCAGCTACAGAACCTAATGCCCCTACAGCCATAACTGCACCATTTAGAAATGGGAGTCGTGCCTGTGGTGACCAAATTGCAAATGCATGAAACGATGCCATTAAACAGGAGGCGACCCCAAAACCGATTAAGGCCCGGCCAAGAGATAATTGTCCTATAGAGTTGGCAAGGGCGAAGATAAGGGCTCCAATAGCAGTGAACAAGAGCAGAACACATTCTGTGCGTCTTGGGCCAAAACGATCAAGGGCTATTCCGATTGGGAGTTGAGCCACCGTAAATGTAAGAAAGTAGGTGCTCGTAAGGAAGCCTACGGTCCATGCGTTAAGAGCAAAGTCTGTAATTAAATTAGCAGAAACTACTGCGTTGACTGAGCGGAATAGGTGAGAGATGAAGTAGCCAATCGCAAAGGGGAGAAAGATACGTGCGAAAAACATTGTAGTTTAGTGAATTGCAGTCTAACTTGTCTGAGTGATGGATGAAACCAGGTCGAGTGTTTGCGCCCCAAAGGCATCGAAGTCTTTGTCCCAATTGTTGTAGGATGCAGGAGTAAGTACCGATTATTCAATTGTGAGGTTGCTCAGAGGAGAGTATTAATGACATTGCGAATTAGTCGAAGAGAGTTTGTAACATCCGCTGCCGCAGGAACTGGTGTTGTTGCTGGTGTGAAGACTGTTTCAGGTTCTACTCCTACAGTTATGGCTCCACAGAGTGTCAAGCCGGTGGTGATTTCCTCGGGTAATGGACACCGACATAAAAATGGTGGCTCAGAAACTTGCGTCGAGACAGCATTTCGAATGATTACGGAAGGGAAGGATGTTCTTGAAAGCCTGATTAGTGGGGTGAATATTGTTGAATTGGACCCCGCGGACACAAGTGTTGGTTACGGCGGATTACCAAATGCAGATGGTGTTGTTCAACTTGATTCGTGTTGTATGCATGGGCCCAGAAAACGGGCTGGGGGAGTAGCTGGTATCGAAGGGGTGCGTACACCTTCTCTGGTTGCTCATGCTGTGATGGAAACGACCGACCATCATTTGCTGGTTGGTGAAGGAGCGCAGGTTTTTGCGCGCAATATGGGCTTTGAGATTGAAGATGATTTAAATACTGATACATCGAGATCGCGTTGGCTTGAATGGAAAAGACGTATTGATCCATCTCATTATTTAGATCCCCAAAAACGTGTCGAGGCTGGCTATGAGGCTGGTTTAAGTATGGTTCATGATGGCCTTATTGATGACGAACATTTTTTCGGAACTATCAATTGTGATGGTATTGGGCCTAATGGCGATCTTGCGGGCGTCACCACTACTAGTGGTCTTGCGTGGAAAATTGCTGGACGCGTTGGCGATTCTCCTATTTTAGGGGCGGGGCTATATGTGGATGGTGAAGTTGGTGCGGCTGGCTCTACTGGTCGTGGTGAGGCGAACCTTTTTGGGTTGTGCTCATTTTTTGTTGTGGAGGAGATGCGACGTGGGGCCAGTCCTAAAGATGCTGGAATAGAGGCTTTACGGCGGGTAAAGGCTAATACGGTGGAAAAGCGTTTGCTTAATGATCGCGGACTTCCAGCATTTGGGTTAACTTTTTATGTGTTAAACAAAGAGGGTGATTACGCTGGTGTATCGATGTATGCAACTGAAAGATCAAAATATGCTGTTTGTACTGAAAATGGCGCCGAACATCTTCCATTAGAACCGCTTCTTGATGGAACAGCTTTTGACTAAGTTTCTGTATGGTAGGAACCTTGAGTTCGGAGCGCTTATTGGGTGAAGTACAATTGCGGTATTGTTAGGGTGGTGGTCCTTTATTGAAAATCCTTTCGATTACTGCAGGTGCAGCCAATATGTACTGCGGGAGTTGTTTACGTGACAATGCGCTCGCAGCAGAACTTATCCGTAAGGGTCATGACGTGACCCTTTTACCGATTTACACTCCGACTCGGACAGACGAGCCAAACGTCAGTGAAGGAAAAGTTCTTTACAATGGTATCAATGTTTATCTTCAGCAAGTGGTCCCTTTTTTTAGGTATACGCCGAGTTTTGTTGATCGAGCTTTCGAATCAAACTGGCTTATGGGCGTTGTTAGCAAGTTTTCGATGAAGACGGATCCCGCCGATTTGGGTGCGTTGACCGTATCGACGCTTAAGGGTGAGGAGGGTTTTCAGAGAAAGGAAGTCAAAAAGCTTATTGATTGGATTGATGGACAAGACAAACCCGATATAATCGTTCTTCCAAATTCATTGATGATTGGTTTTGCCCGCCCGCTCGCTAAATCATTAGGGGTGCCTATTGTCTGTACGCTTCAGGGAGAGGATTTGTTTCTTGATGGCTTAACTTCTAGGTATCGTTCTGAGGCTGTTGCCCTAATACAGAAGCAAGTACGGTATGTTGATGTATTTACTGCTGTAAGCAACTATTATGCTAGGTTCATGAGCGAGTTTCTTGAAATTCCTTCAGACAAAATGGCGGTGGTGCCGTTGGGTATAAATATGGCGGACTACAATGAGAAGATAACGACGGCGGGTCCTCTTCGAATCGGCTATTTTGCGCGTATCGTGCCCGAAAAAGGACTCCACAACTTGGCAGAGGCTTACTGTCTAATGCGCAAAATAAGCGGTTTGCCTGAGACTCAGATGCATGTTGCCGGCTACCTTGAGGGAAAGCATCAAGGATACTTGGCTGAGGTCAAGGACATGATGAGAAGAGCAGGTTTAAGTGATGAGTTTGTTTACCATGGGGTTCTCAATCGTGGACAGAAGATAGACTTCCTTGAGTCGCTAAGTTTGATGTCTGTTCCTAGTGAATATGAAGAACCTAAAGGATTATTTTTGCTGGAAGCAATGGCTGCTGGTGTACCAGTTGTTCAGCCACGTAGAGGTGCTTTCCCTGAAATTGTCGAACAGACGAGTGGCGGTCGTATTGTTAAGGCTGGGGATAATGCTCAGTTGGCTGACGCTTTAGCTAAACTTGTAATTGATGAAGAAGAGAGAGTCAAACTTAGTCGAAGTGCAGCGGAAGGAGTTCGAAAGTACTATAAGGTAAGCCATATGGCAGACGAAGCAGTTGCTGTATTTAGCAGACTAGTAAATCAGAACTAATACCGACAGGAGTAATTTCGAGTTGACTAATAGCTTGAGTAACAGAATCATCGAATCAAAAGAAGCACTTGATATACATACTAGAAAGATTGTTCAGGGGCACTTCGACCCTGAGAACGGAACACCTTTTTGGTTGGATTTTGCTAAGAGATTGAATTTTGATCCATTGATGGATATTCGTTCCTTCGATGATCTAAGAAAATTCCCGCTTTTCGAAGATGAGTGGTTACGTGGAGGTCCTGTTCGACGTTGGATACCGAAATCTATGCAGGACAGGCCTTTATATGTCTTTGAGACAGGCGGTACGACAGGTGTTCCAAAGAGTCGAGTTGCTGTTGACGATTTCAGGATAGATTATGAGATCTTCAGTGACACGCTTCCTAAAGAGTATTTCCCAATCGGATCCAATTGGTTGATGCTCGGTCCTTCGGGCCCAAGAAGGTTGAGATTGGCAGTGGAACACTTAGCGCAGCATCGTGGAGGTATTTGTTTTTGCCTGGACTTGGATCCTCGTTGGGTAATTAAGCTGATAAATAAAGGCTGGACGGAGCATTTGGAGGCTTATAAAAATCATGTTATTGAGCAGGCCATTACAATCTTGGGTGCTGGTCACGACATTAAGGTTTTATTTGCAACGCCGAAACTTCTCGAGGCTTTAGCACTCCGACTCGAGGACGATGGTACAAGTCTTAGTGAGTTGGGTGTCACTGGCATTTTTTCAGGAGGAACAGAATTTACGCCCCAGTGGACACGATTTGCTGTTGAGGAGTTGCTAGGGGGTATTTACATTACTCCGACCTACGGCAATACTCTTATGGGGCTGGCTTCGTCAAGACCCGTCTCTGCAGATGACGGGTATAAGATTACTTACTATGCACCTCAGCCACGTGCGGTTATCGAGGTGGTTGATCCAGACGACGGAGTAAGTGTTGTCGAATACGGGGCTACAGGACGTGTACGCCTCACTACTTTGACAGAGGAGTTTTTCGTTCCTGGTTTTCTCGAAAGAGATGAAGGTGAACGCGAACCCCCTTATGAAGACTATCCTTGGGACGGGGTGAGCGGTGTCCGTCCCTTCCGAAAACTAGCAGCAACTACTACAGTTGGTGTGTATTAACTGATAGCTTATTAGTGGAGAAACAATGATTAATATTCCTGTTTTGCGATGGGGAGAGCCATACGAGAGTTTAGAGTCTGATTCCGTTGTTCACTTCGATTCGGGAGAAGAGCTTGCAAATGTGGGCCTTGCAAATGCGGGCCTGGTGCAACGAGATATGCGGAAAGCGCAAAGAGCTCGAGACGTTCTTCGGGAATTCTCAACAGATGATCTCATCGGCATCGTGAAAAATGCAGCAGATTTGTACATGAAGGCAAATTTGTCTCTCGGGGACGGGACACAAACTCCTGAAGAATTTGTAAAGTATCAATCTGCTACGACAGGCCTTCCTGAAAACATGTGTCGAGCTAACATGGAAAAGAATCATTTTGTCTTAACGCACATGGAAGAAGTGCTGGATGCTCTTACTCGTGGACTTGACTTAAGTATTCTTAGCCGTGGATTCGGCAGTGAAGCTCGCGGGGTTCCGTTGAGTTACCAAGCACAGGCTCCAGTCCTTGGGTTAGTATTACCTTCAAATTCGCCTGGAGTTCACACACTTTGGATGCC
Organism: uncultured Acidobacteriota bacterium; assembly: GCA_964518945.1. Taxonomy (GTDB): domain Bacteria; phylum Acidobacteriota; class Vicinamibacteria; order Marinacidobacterales; family SMYC01; genus CAZFLB01. The sequence goes on from CAZFLB010000119.1 coordinate 10,205, forward strand.
AGTGATTCCACTACAAATCGGTTTGGTTTTTAAGCCCGGACCACAAGAACCTTGGACACCGTTTCGTATGGCAGAAGCTTTTTTTCAGGCGGGAGTTCCCAGAGAAACGGTGTCTATCTATCCTGGGTTGGGGGATATTGGAGCTGCTGTTCTTGCTAGCTGCACTCGTAGCTTAATTTTTGGGGGCGCCCCTACGGTTGAGAGGTATAAGGGTGATTCAAGAGTCCAGGTGCATGGTCCAGGCTTTAGCAAAATTCTTCTAGGTGATGACGTTGTAGACGATTGGGAGAGCTACCTCGATATCATGGTTGATAGTGTGTTCGTTAATAGTGGAAGAAGTTGCATTAGTTGTTCTGGGATATGGGCATCGAGACATACTGAAGAGATAGCAGAGGCCTTAGCGGAGAGACTCGGGCCTGTGGCACCGCTTCCCCCAGATGATCCTGAGAGTGCACTTGCTGCGTTCACTGTCCCTGGGGCTGCTGAAGCTATTTCGAACGAAATCGATCAGCACTTAGGAGAGGACGGCGTAAAGGACGTTTCTTTGAAGTACCGCGGTGATGACGACCGTCGACTCGTGAGCAAAGAGCGCTGCGATTATTTGAGGCCGACTGTGATCCATTGTAATTCTGCAGATCGATGGCTTGCGAACAAAGAATATATGTTTCCTTTTGTTTCTGTTGTGCAGTGTCCACAGAAAGAGATGGTTTCTACTATTGGAGCAACCCTTGTGGGGAGCGCTATTACTACAGATAAGGATTTTAAAAGAGAGCTTCTTGATGCTGTCAATATTGATCGACTAAATGTGGGGCCTGTGCCGACTATTCGTCTCAATTGGCTTCAACCGCACGAAGGAAATATTATCGATTTTCTTTTTAGAGCACGTGCCTACCAAGAGGCATGACAAAGACAAACGTTGCTGGAAGCTAATAATCTTTGTAAAGAGTTTTCTACTCCGACTGGATGTTTGAGGATTCTCAAGGATGTATCTCTGTCGCTGAATCGTGGTGATGCCCTGTCGATTATGGGGCCATCAGGTGGTGGGAAGAGTACGCTGTTGTTTTTGCTAGGAATTTTGGATCTGCCCACTTCAGGTCAGTTACAAATAGACGGACAGGACCCCTTCGATCTTGATGATCGTTCTCTAGCTAAATTCAGAAACGCTAATATTGGTTTTATTTTTCAAGACCATTGTTTGCTTCCGCAATGTTCGGTTCTTGAAAATGTTCTCGTCCCAACACTGGTTGCAGAACCTGACGACTATCGTAAACGAGCTGAGATGTTAATTGAGCGTGTTGGGTTGAGGCAAAGGATGGAACATCGACCAGCAGAGTTGTCTGGCGGCGAGAAACAAAGAGTCGCCATCGCCAGGGCTCTTATTTGTAACCCTAGGATTTTATTGTGTGATGAACCTACAGGAAATTTAGATTATGAAACTTCTGCTTCCATTGGCAGGCTACTTTTGGAGCTAGATGCGGGTAAGGAACGTGTATTAATTGTTGTAACCCATAGTATAGATCTAGCGAAACGGTTTCCTTTACGGATGACTCTAGTCAATGGATCACTCAACGCTAGTAGGTAAATTGTAGATTGACAATAAACAGTTTGCTTTACCGGAATCTGTTTTATTTTTGGCGTACAAATCTAGCCGTACTATTGGGTGTCGCTGTGGCGGCAGGTGTTTTTACGGGATCGCTGCTTGTCGGTTCCTCAGTACGTGGCAGTCTTCAGGAGCTATTTCTTGCACGACTCGGCAAGACTGAAAACTTAGTAGTTTCAAGTTATTTTTTTAGGGAGTCATTGTCGGCAGATGTTGCTTCGAGTGCGACGCCGCTAATTGCGATCGAAGGGATGGTTACGAACGAACTTACTCGTCTCAGGCGAAATGACGTTCGGCTTTATGGTGTTGACGATAGGTTTTGGTCTTTCCACGGAATTGAGTTGTCCGAAATGCCAAAGAGTGACCGCATATTGGTTACTTCGGGCCTTGCGAAAGAGCTCAAAATAGAGGTTGGAGATAACGTGTTGTTGCGAGCCGAGCGACCTTCCGATGTTGCTCGTGGTTCACTACACGGTATTAAGGCTGATACAGGACGTACTTTGCGTTTGGAAGTAATGTCGATAGCACCAATGGATTTTTCTCTTTATCCGCATCAAGATGTTGAGCGAGCAGTATTTGTTTCACTTGAATATCTCCAAAACGCAT
>CAZFLB010000120.1:0-2557 GCA_964518945.1 uncultured Acidobacteriota bacterium
TGAACAGAATTTAATACCGGAAATTCTACGGCCCTATATTCTGTTATCAATACTAATACCAAAAAGGCCATACCACATAGTAAGCCTGCCAACCATGCAGACCCCATTGGCCAACTATCAAGCACGATCCCTATTATTACAGCCGCCAACATAGGTCCAATGCAATGATAATATGGCCTAATATTACGATGATCGCCTTTGAACAGCATATGACTTCTTATCATCATGTCCGTTCCAGAAATTACAGAGGCTGTAACTAATAGTATCATTATTGTTTGACTATCAACCCAAAAGTGCAATGGCGACCCAAACAACACCAACTTCACCATACGTGCCGGTATTTCCAGAAATCGAGAAACCACATACCCTAATGCAAGAACTGATGTCAGCAAACTTAGTTTGTCCATTTCTAAGATGTTTTTGCTATATTGCTTCTCCATATGTATATTCTAGCAACGGCGTATAACCATGTCAAAACAAACTCAAGAGTAATTTATATATGTTACTACTAAAACAACTATTTCTAATATCACTTGGAGTAACAATAGGAGCTCTAGTTAATTACTTAGCTGATCAACTACCTTCAAAAAAACGTCTGTCATACCCTCATTGTAGTCACTGTTTTAAGCTGCTAAAGCCTGCAATGTGGTTCGCATCAATTAGTTTTATTATAGGTAGTTGTAAGTGTGGCAACAAGATATCACTCAGATCAATCTTGGTGGAACCACTTTTTGCTATATTGCTGCTATTAATTGATGGATTTATACCAACTAGTGCTCATTTCGGTATAACTAGCTTGCTATTGACTTGTTTCTTTCTAATCATCGTGATTGATGTAGAACACAAACTCATCCTAAACTCAGCAATAATTCCGACCGCATTTATTGCACTGGCATATGGTATGCAAACTAACAATCAAGACATATCAATAATTTTGGCATCAGGAATAGCAGGATATCTGTTAATGCTACTCGTATTTTTTGGCGGAAAACTTTATGGGAATTTATTCCTCAAAAACAAAGGTTTATCTAGTGACTTTGTAGTGTTTGGAATGGGAGACGTAAGGCGCGGCGGAGTCATTGGTTTGGCGACAGGATGGCCAGAACTACCTCAAGCTATCGCAGTATCCTTTATCAGTAGCGGCTTATTTGCTATTGCTATCAGAGCAAGTAGTAATTACAAACCTTTCACTATGTTGCCATTCAGTCCCTTTTTAGTAGCAGGTACTTTGCTTGCCTTATTCCTTCCGTGATTAAAATAACCGTCACCAACTCTTATGTTCACTAAGAAAGTATTATGATAGGCGGCATCATGTATTGAGTTATAGTAGTGCACTTCTCTGGCTCTTGACGCTGAGATATAATCATTTGTAATGACCAAATCAAGAATATCGGATCGTATCACCGAAGTATATCTAGCAGCTAGCACACTAATGTTTGTTGGTTGGGGAGGAATGCTAGCACTGCTTTTGTTCACAGTACCAACTGTGGACGCAAGATGGATGTTTTTCCTGCTTACTCTATCAGCTTTAACCGGTACGGCAATACCATTTATCATATTTCTTTCAAAACGCTTTGGTAAAACTCCTATAAGCGTTAATGTTCTTATGAGAAGAGCGATATGGGTTGGAGTTATTGGATGCATCCTTGCATGGCTACAACTAGGACGTGCTCTAACCTGGACAATTAGTCTATTGATAGTCACTGTTATAGTGGGAATTGAATGGCTTATAGAAATACGTGAGCGCAGCCTATGGAATCCCGAGAATGCCAATGAAGAATGAACATTTACGGTCACTTCCATCGGTAGACAAACTGCTAAATGTCAAAGGTGTACAAATACTTGAAGGCTCATTTGGTCGCCCCCTTGTGACCGAAGCAGTACGCAATGTTCTCAACATAGAACGAGCAAATCTCCTTCAATCTAATAGTACCCAAGGATCTACTTGCAATGAGTTGACTACTAAAATAGAACAGTGGCTGCAAACAGAAACTTCCTTGACACTCCAACCTGTCATTAATGCAACTGGAGTTATCCTGCATACTAATTTGGGTCGTGCACCGTTATCTAAGGAGGCCCAGGAAGCAATTGTAGCGATATCCAAAGACTATAACACACTAGAGTATGATATTGATTTAGGGCAGCGTGGACCACGTGGCATAGATGTAGATAATCTGATCTGTCGAACTACAGGATCCGAAGCTGCTTTGGTGGTGAACAATAATGCAGCGGCAGTTGTGTTGATACTGAAAGCCTTAGCAGAACGACGCGGTGTAGTAATTTCCCGAGGACAGCTTGTAGAAATAGGAGGAGGATTTAGAATACCAGATGTTATCAAACAATCGGAAGTAAATTTAGTTGAAGTAGGCACAACTAACAGAACTCATCCACACGATTATCATCAAGCCATAACAGAACAAAATAACAACGTTGCATTAATAATGAGGGCTCACCATAGCAATTACAATATTGTCGGATTCGCAACCGAGCCCAAACTGCAAGAGCTTGTATCAATAGGATCAGAGCACAACATCCCAGTATTAGACGATCTTGGATC
>CAZFLB010000121.1:0-6978 GCA_964518945.1 uncultured Acidobacteriota bacterium
TCCAGTGGCTATATCTGGTTTTAGAGAAAGAATGGATCTACTTGAAAGAGAAGGAAAATGGGAGCAAATGGAAGTAACTGATTTTTTTCAAGCTATGCCGTTTTTAGATTCTAAAATTACCAGAAGATTCTTTGTCTATAGGATAAAGTAGAGGCTTAAGAATGAAAATTCCAGAAGAACAGGATAGATTGTCTTGGGTTCATGCATCCAACGATATTAGTGAGCTTGCGGGTCGTTATGATAATTGGGCGGACCAATATGATCGTGATACCGAGGCTGCCGGTTATCGTATGGCACATATAAATTCTATGTTGACATGTCGTTGGGTATGGCCTAAAGAAGGTCCATTACTTGATGCAGGAGTTGGAACGGGTAAGCTAGCAGAACTGTTAAGCCCATTAGGATATAAGGATATTGTTGGAATAGATATATCGGCGGGTATGTTAGCTGCTGCAGATAAGAAAGGGATTTACACAGATCTTCGTAAAATGGCTATTAGCGACCGGATGGACTTTCCAGATAATCATTTTAGTGCATTTAATGTAACCACTGTTTTAAGAATTGTTCATATGCCCACGACATCATTAGATGAGTTGATTAGAGTGACCAAGAGTGGAGGTGTTGGCATATTCTCTATAGAAGAAGAGATTAATACTGTAACTGATTCTTACGATAGAGAAAGAAATCCAGTGGCTATATCTGGTTTTAGAGAAAGAATGGATCTACTTGAAAGAGAAGGAAAATGGGAGCAAATGGAAGTAACTGATTTTTTTCAAGCTATGCCATTCATGGATTCTAAAATTACCAGAAGATTCTTTGTCTATAAAATTTCCTAATTGAATTTGGATATTATATCCTCTCCTATTAGTTGAATAATTCCTATTTTGTCGAATATTGTATATGTGACTGTAGCAAAGGTATCTATTCCTAGGTTTCTGATAATCTCCAATTTTTCACATATATCATCCGGTCTTCCAACTAAGTGTTGTACATCTAAAATGTTTTGCGTAATTGCTAAAGCAGCTTGGGTATCGATTTTTTCATGTTGTTCTGGTCGCCATTTGTTGAAGGACTGTTCACATTCCTCTATTAATTTAGGGTGAGCTTTTATCATCCGTTTTCTTAAATCCTCTATAGGGGCACTTTTTTGACGTAAAAGTCTGCTAAGTACTTTAGCACTATTAACTGCATACCCAGATACCTCTCTTTTTGCCTGGCCTACGGTATCTGTTACATAAATCATTCCTCTTGCCCATATGTCTACTTCTGAAGGATCACGCCCAGCTTTAGCTGCTCCTATTTCTACTTGTTCTTTTTGCCATTGTAGGAGTACAGGATCGGCGTTACTAGTAAGCATAATTCCATCAGCGACCTCCCCGGCAAGTTGACATAATCTAGGGCCGGTTCCTCCTAGATATACTCTTAATGGCCTTCTAGACCATTCAGATTGCCATGTTAATCCTTGGAATTCTACTTCTTCGCCAGCACTGAATTTCTTAATGAATAATATGGCATCCCTTAATTCCTGAAAGGGGCTTATTCCTGTAACTTTGGCACCTATGTTACCGGTTCCTATTCCTACAAATGCTCTACCGCCTGATAATTCATTTAAACAAGCTGTAGCATTTGCAGTAACTGATGGGTGATAGGTATGGTGGTCAGTTACCCCATGAGCCACATGAATTCGCTCCGTATTGTTTATTGCTAATGTCATGCATACCAGTGCGTCCGGAGAAATATGAGGTTGGTCCACAAATGTCACATAGTTGAACCCACTATCTTCTGCAGTTTTTGCTAAATCTGATATCTGGTAAATATTTTCGTTACGACCCATTCCAACAGCAAATTTCATATCCATTGTAAAACTCCTTTAGCTATTAGAGCCAAATTTCTTGCTTGGATGAAATCATATTGTAATATTATTTGTCATACAAGTCTTATGAAAGGTAAAAGTATTAAAAGCTGGTCGTTGATTTCCCTATCGAGATCTTAAGTATGGTAACTAATTATCTCAAAAAATGATAATTTAATCACTATGAATAGTTACTCAGGATACGAAAGCACAACAACTTGAAGATTTTGAAATATCTTCCTAAATCAAAAGCAACAGAATGGGCAAAATATTATGCTTGGAATTGTGTACCGGTCTTTCCTGATCGCCCCTTTTGAGGTTTATCCCCAATTATATTACGTTGTCGACGTGATCGGACATTCGAGATTGGTATATTGGAAATAAGTCTCATGGAATTGCCATTTCGTTGCAGGTCCACTTCGATGGAATTTTTATTTATTAGCATGTATTTAGAAATTACATTTACAAGTTCCATTTTCATTGCGTCTAACGTTTCTGTATTCAGGGAGGAACGATCTTGGACCAATACAGATCTTAAACGGTCACTAGCGGCATTTCCACTTTTAATAATTGTGTCACCGTAGCTAAAAGCTTTTAGCGTTTGGAATATATTTGAAATCCAATTTATTACTTGATTAAGCATTGCTTTGTACCCCCCACATTAGTCCTACCCGACTTCTGATTTTATTGAATAGGCCATTTTCGGAGGACATATCTGGAAATGGAACTTCCTCTCCTTCTACTCGGGCTGCAATTCTCCTATACGCCTGACCAGATTTAATTTTGGGGTCATGTGCAGCTGGAACACCGCGGTTGGTTGATATTATTATGCCGTCATCCTCGGGGACCAGCCCTATCAACGGTACTGATAAGAGGGATAATATGTCTTCGGTAGACATCATGTCTTGTTGCTTCATCATTTGTATTATAACTCTCTTTAGAATTAAGTCTGGGGTCGGAATTCCTTCTGCCTCTACTAATCCTATAATCCTATCAGCGTCTCTGACTGCTGAAACTTCTGGTGTTGTAACCAAAATGGCTCGATCTGCTGGAGCGATGGCATTTTTAAATCCTTGTTCTATCCCAGCAGGAGAGTCTATAATAATAAAATCGAATTCGGATTTTAACTCAGCACATAAATCGCACATTTGTTGTCCATTTACTGCATTCTTATCTCTTGTTTGGGCTGCTGGAATTAGATAGAGATTGTTTACAACTTTATCTCTAATCATTGCTTGCTGAACTCTACATACGCCTTCTATTGCTTGTACCAAATCATAAACCACTCTATTTTCGAGTCCCATTACAACATCTAAATTTCTCAATCCAATGTCCGCATCTATTACAAGTACCCTATTACCTCTAAGTGCCAAGGCTACTCCTAGATTGGCTGTTGTAGTAGTTTTCCCAACACCACCTTTTCCTGAGGTTACTACTAATGTTGTACAATTTTTATTTTCCATAAGCTGCTCCTATTATTTCCAAGATGACTTTGGCACAAATGGCTCCACCTTAATTTTCCCATCTTTTACAAAAGCCATTTCTGGTGTCCAGGATGATCGATTTCTTTTTCTTACAGGTGGGTCCATTCTGATATATTTACCAATTCTCAATTGAGGTGCTTCCAAATTTAATGCAGTTATCATAGCTTTTTGTCCGGTAGCTCCCGCATGGGCGAGTCCGGCTAATCTACCAAAAACAATAATGTCTTTGGTAGCACTGATTTCTGCACCTGGGTTAACATCACCTAGTATTAATACATTCCCTGTATTATGAATTGTCGTTCCAGAGCGACATGTGCCCTTCATGGTTAGGGTATCTGTCCAGGGAGATTTGGATCCATTTATATCATTTGTCCTGAAGTCCTGGTTAGTAGAATTGTATGTTACCTCAACTACCGAATCAGGTTGTTTTTTATCGTCTTCTAAAGGTTTTGTGTAGACGATGGGTTTATTTGAGATAAGTTGGCTAATAGTATCACTAGAACAAAAAATACCTTCTAGTTTAAGACTAAATTCCCGTTCTAAAAGACCCTGTAAACTTTTTAATTCATCAATGTTTAAGGATCTTGATCCTAAGTTTAGAGTTACTCCAGAGCCTTCAAACTTTTCCGCAAATTGGTCTAGGTATGATCTCAGTCCATTTGTCACTGTATTGATTGATAAATTGTCATCGAGTGTGAATTCGATAAAGCGATCTCTTCCAACTACCCTGAGAACTCCCGGGTTTAATAACTTTGTTTTTTTGATACTTTTTACTGATGTCATGCTATATCTTGTGATTAGTTAATTTTGTGACACAATATATTAGGTAAATTTGTCCACTAATATATTTTGTAGGTGACCCAGTGGTTGTGTCAATGAGTTTCAGGTCGCCTTGTTGACGATGTCAGTGCTTAATATCTGTTTTGAATTGAATAAAATCAATTTATTAATCGTATAGAGGTGGATTTTTAAAAAGCATATATCAGCAACAATTTTGCCTAGATTTAATTGATTTCTAAAGTTACTAGTTTAAGTATCCATTCTGCAGAAACAAGATGCTGTTACAGGTATGTCTGTACGGGCATTAGCTAGTTTAAGGCGTTGTTCGACAATTTCTGCCTCAGCATGTTTACCTAGTCGAACCAGACATTCGTGATATCCATGTAGACTCCATATATTGTCTGGATGCTGGCAAGCTCGACTTAGAGTTTTGTTGTAACCTAGGTCTGCTCTATAAATTTCCGTAGCTTCTTCTATGCGGTTTTGCTCTAATAGAAGTGCACCAAGTGCATGTCGCGTGGGTTGCATCCAAGCCCAGGGTTCATCATATGGAAGGTTATCATCAAGCTCTACTGACTTACGTAAATGCAGAAAAGCTGCATCAAAATTACCCATACGATATTCAATTTCTCCTAGCATCATTTCTTGTGCTACAGCAAGAATGTCAAGACAAGTGTTGTTGAAAATATAACGACTCTCCGGGACTTTAAGAAATGCATTTTTAAAAAGGATTGCGTCATTATTCGCAGAGTCAATTTCACCAATTGATGCATTTGCTACTGCTTTTGAGTAATGAATCATAGCCGTTGTTACACAAAAGAGTTCCTGATCGGCTGGTAATTGTTGGGCAATTATCTCTTCCCATCTTCCAAATCTAATTAAGACATGTTGTTTAATTGATATAAATCCTTCAAGCCAATCGGCCATTGGCGGTGTTTCTACTTTCAATAATTCAGCAGGCAATGTAGATATCATTTCATTTGCGGTTTTAATAGCAGTATTGTATTGACCTAAAAACATTGCGCCATAAATTTTAAAGTGGTAATTGTGGCAGCGGTAAAGGGAATAAAAATTTAGAGGACCTTCGCGCTCTAAAAATTTTCTATCGGCTACAATAGCAGCCTCATTAGAATCTACAACAGTTTGGTAATGACCGCATAGAACATCAATATGTGTTGGCATATGCTGTAGATGCCCAGCATCTGGAACTAGATCACGTAATTGATCGGCAGCCTTAAGTGCACGTTCTGGATATGGGGACAGCTCCATTAGATGTTTATAGATATGCAGCAGTCCAGGATGCTTTTCTTGATCAGTCCCATCAATTCTGTTAAGCGCTCCTTCAAGCATTATCATAGCTTCTGCAGTGTTTGCGCCATCAGCGATTTCCCCAGTTTTTAAATCCCAAAGTTCCCATGGGGTTGGGTTCATAAGTGCTTCTGCAGTCAATGTTACAACATCAGGATCTTCAGGAAACTGGTTGTAAATTTTGCGCATTTCTGAGGCATATTGTTTAACCCATGTCATAGGGTCACCATTCGATTCTTTTTCAGGATAACGGTGTTTAAGACTATGAATTAGTGCCTGTTCCAGGTCACTGGTTCCATGAACCAAGGAAATAGCTTTTGAGGTATTCTCATATGCATGAGCCAATGCGATTTTGAATTCATTATCATCAAATGCATCCCAGGCTTTATTGTAGTTAGGTCCTAGTGCATAAGCTATTCCCCAATAGGCCATGGCGCATTTAGGATCAGACTTCGAAGCATGCTTGAAGCAACTTATGGCCTCTTCATGGTTAAATCCGTAACATTGAAGTAAACCACGATCAAACCACAATTGGGCTTTGGATGAAGAAGTTGAGATTTTTAATGTATGACTTCCAAGTTCGTAATAGTCTTGCATTTTACTTCATATCCCTCAAGATCAATATTTTGGAGCTCTAGTCTATACTGTCCTACATTGGGGTATAAGTACCCCTGCCGGGATTCGAACCCGGGCATCTGGCTCCGGAGGCCAGTGCTCTATCCTCTGAGCTACAGGGGCAGAACATTTCAAATATATCAATGCAGTACTTTAGGGGGCAACTAGGTATTCAATTGAAATCCCGAACTATTTATTATTGATATTTCCTATCAATTTTTTTAGGGAATTATGTATTTTATCCGTATAGCTTGCTTTTGGTTTACCTGTTAGGGATTGCAAGAATGGATTCATCAGAATGGATGTAGATTGTAAAATTGAATCAATCACCAACTCTTCCAGAGGCACAGTTTCAGAATGGATTGATACCTTGTATAGTCCGTGGCCTTCACTAGAAACACTAAAACTTACAAGTTCCTTTTCTAATCTAAACCCAAGTATTTCTTGTCCGCCTCCACCCAAATGAGTCAGTGAGTATCCTCCTTTTTCCATGTGATTTGCAAATGCATGGTGAAATAGATCTTTTGCGGTACCCTGAAGGATTACTTCAAATATATAGGACATGATTACTCCTTAGCAGAACTCCGTCTTCCTTCTTTGTTGTTTTTAAAGGCTGGTACGAGAATGATAGGTGCTACTAAAGTAGTAACAACAGTCATCATTATAGATACCCCAAATAAGTCAGATCCTACTATTCCTCTAGATAATCCTATTCCAGCGATAATTAGTGCAACTTCACCTCGTGGTAACATACCTATTCCTATTCTCCATGAACCCCATTTTGTAAATCCTGTCATAAGAGCTGGTATAGCAGATCCGATTACCTTGCTCATAACCGCTAAACCAGTAATCACAGCACCAAAAATAAGGACACCTTTCATTGCTGGGATATCTACTAACATCCCCATTACTACAAAGAATATTGGTACTAAAGCGTTG
>CAZFLB010000122.1:0-3860 GCA_964518945.1 uncultured Acidobacteriota bacterium
AAAGAGCCTGAGATTCTACCTATACTGTTGTTTGGATCCATGTACGTTTCACCAGATGCACTTATTCTCAATTCCCAACCATCAGGTTCAGGTTCTATTTCACGATATAAGGGTGTGGAGATTGCCACTGGTTTCAATAAAACTGTTTCCATGGAATCACTTTTATTAAAAACGGCATACCCCCCCCAGGGTTGAAGTTCAGTTTCATCAGACCAGCCTTCTAGACTCCACCCATAGGTCATTGGTCCAGAAAAAAGACTATCATTCAGATCAAATTTGGTAGTAAATGGATAAGGATTTCCAATCATATTCCAGCCCGGATCAAACTGGAAAGTAAAGCCAGATTGGTCGGGGGAAGTGCCCACACCAGTTTTAAATACGGTGGGAGCATTTACATCGTGAATGAACCAGTACCCCATTCCTTCTACAAAATCTTCAGGTTCAGTAAAAGAAGAACCATCCCAATGTTTTATAACCCAGCTATCAATCTTTTTTTCACCCAGAACAGGCTCAAGTATAGTTTCTATATTTTCTTCTTCTAGAGCTGCGGGAATTGATATCATCCTCCATTTGTTTCTTGGTAAGCTGTCTTCAAGAACGCTACCTTCAATATTAGTAGAAAGATCCCCTTCATCAAATTTTACATTTACTGAAAAAATATCGGATTTTGATTCGTTTCCTAAAGAATCATTAGCCAAGACATAATAGCTGATCCCCTTGTAGGTTATAGCTATAGAAGGAATGGTAACTTGGTATTCTTCATCTTCAAATTGAGCCATAATGAGTTGATCAAATTTTGTTTCTCCTCCTAATGCAAAGTAAGCGAGAGCTTTCTCAACAGCATTATTATCTGTGATGGAAAACTTTACAGTGAAAGGGTTTCCAGAAACGATCAAATCAGGAGAGGAAAACAGTTCAACTGTAGGGCCATAGACATCCCTTGCCATATTTATAGCTGTTAAATCTGGAATATCCAGTCCGTTATAGTTAGGATCGGAGGAGAGGGTAGAGTCCAGGATGATAGAATAGGATATATTGGGGTCATTGATAGAGTCTTCAATTCCTGTAATGGTAACAATTTGGGGAGTTGACCACAATTCAGGAGGAAAAATAAGTGAATCAAGAGACAGGAATGCTTCCGTAGAATCTGAACTTGATAACTTCACATTGACAGTATAAAAAGGAGGGGACTGAAGTACTACTGTGAATGTGTCTGACTCACCGTACTCTGATGTTACAATCCCACCTTCTTTATCAATTAAAATGCCTTCTTCTATATCCGTTAGTTGAATAAGGATTTTTTGAGTGGGAGAGGTATCAAAATTATCTGATACATTTACAGAGATGGTATAGATAGGTGTTTCTTCAAAGTTTAATATAGCATTGGTAGAAAGTATTCCGGTGGTATCATTAAGAATAAAGTGCTCAGTACTGTCACCATCAATGATAGTCCAATCTTTCAGAAGACTATTATCCGTGTCAACATCAAAGGCTGTTAAAGTATCCAGTTGGGTTCCAATAGGAATGTTTTCAGCAATATTAAATGATAGAGAATCAACCGCAGGAGCATCATTTACTGACAACACATCAATAATGACAGTTCCTTCCGAACTAATGGATTCTCCAGTATAAGCTCGAAAGCTAAAGTTTCCATATCCCTCTCCGTAGCCGTTTAGCTCAGGCAAATAAATAACTTTTCCGCTATCATTTGTAACGGTTGTTGGAGTAAGTATGGTATCTCCTACTGCAGAAGTATCGGATGTCTGAAAAAGCCAACCTTTTATTGGAATTGATGAAATGCCATAGGTCAAGTTCCTTCCTTCAGTATCGGTAGCTGAAAGAGTGATGGGCTGGTAGGAATCTTCATTGGTCATTAGATTTTGAGAGGCTACGGTAATATTGTTATCCACCTCTACAATATTTACTGTTACCGTTGCTTCTGTTGATTCCAGCGTTCCGTCAGATACTACATAACCAAAATTTCCGTGATCTTTGCCACCTTCATTTTCTGCGGAGATATAAAGAACCCTTCCTAGAGCATCTGTGATGTTGGTCTCTTCTGTTGTGATAGTATTTCCCCTGCTTGAATCTGTATTAGTTTGGAAAAGGGAGCCGTTTGCTGGTAAGGTGGTAATCATGAATGAAATGGCGTCCCCATCAACATCTGAGCCTCTAAGTGTGATTATTTCTTCTAAATTTTCGTCACCACTAATGGTTAGAGGTTCAGCTTTGGGTCGATCGTTAACCGCTTCCACATTTAAGTTGATTATGGCCTCTTCGCTTTCATCATTACCATCATTTATTTTAAATCCAAAGTTGCCATGACCAATACCGTTACCGTCTTTTTCAGAGATATAAATCACCCTGTGGTTTGTGTCTGTTATTTTGGTTGGGACAGTTAGTATTATGTCTCCCGTGGACAGGCCATCTGGTGTTTGAAAGAGTGTTCCTTTAGCAGGAAGGGTAGAGATTATAAAGGTCAGTGAATCATTTTCCACGTCACTTCCAAAAAGAATAATTAATTCATATTCATCTTCAACAGCACTTTCAAGCTGTGCCTTGGCAATGGGTTGATCATTGACCGCGGCAACATTAATGGATACAATGGCCTCAGAGCTGATGGCACTGCCGGAAAAAGACCTGAATCCAAAGTTGCCGTAGTTATCCCCGTATTCATTAAGGGCTGAGGAAAAAATTACCTGAGCGCTGTCACTAGTTACGTTTGTTGGAACGGACAGAATAGAATCACCCCGAGTTTTTCCATCAGTGGTCTGGAATAAATAGCCATTTAAGGGAAGGGTTGAGATTTTGTATGCAAGGGCTCTTCCTTCAACATCGGAGGCTTTCAGTGTGATGGTTTTGTCCATATCTTCGGCGGCACTTATAGTCTGGGCTACGGAAGAAATATCGTCACTTACAGAGACAACATTTACCACAACAATTACTTCCTCTGAATTAGACTCACCATCATTGGCTTTAAAGCCGAAGTTGCCGTGGTCTTGGCCGTTTCCATCTACGGCGGACCTGTAAATAACCCGATTTTTTGAATCAGTAATGGTGGTTGGGACAGATGTAATATTACCTGTTCTTACGATTCCGTCTGAGGTCTGGTGCAAAGTTCCGTTGGCTGGTAGGGTGGAAATGATGTATGTGAGTGTATCTGTTTCAAGATCGGAACCTGCGAGTGTTATTGTTTCATCAATATCTTCATCAGCACTTACTGTTTGGGCCGTGGCTATTGGGACGTCATTTATAGCCACAACCTTGATAGTCATTGTACCTGTAACACCAGAATAACCATTTCCGTCATTTACTTTGTATGTAAATGTAGAGTAGGCATCGCCACTTGCATTGGCAATGGGAGCAAAGCGTAGGTGACCGTTTGTAATATTGGAAATGGGAATTTGTTGATCTGAAATCACATCTTCGCCTGAGTCGTAAGTGTCGTCATCATCGGCGTCCAGGTACAGTGTTCCCACCGTTTCAGTAGAGATAAGTTTAATGTGATCAAGATTGTCGTTGTCAGGATCAGAATAGTTGAAATCAGAAACGGAAAATGCGTGTTCTGTATCTTCATTGGTGGTAACCGTAGGTGAGGAAGAGATGGATGGGGACATGTTGCCGCTGGCGATATTGAATGATTTGATGTATGATGAACCAGTACCCATATAGGCCAGCAAGTAGGTGGCATCATTCACCTTTACCATTGAATTACCTCGACCATAATTTTCATCATGCTCATCATTCCAAACTTTTTTGATGGAGGATCCATCGCTGTTTATGGTAAAAGTGCTGAGATAACCATCTGATCCCATACCCGCATAAGCCAGGGCATAGTTGTCATCATTCATCTGTATAAA
>CAZFLB010000123.1:0-15494 GCA_964518945.1 uncultured Acidobacteriota bacterium
GGGTTCCACAGTAGTGTATGTAGCCTTCCCACTACTATCATATTCGATTGCGAAATGTGGTAGTTCATCCTGACTGACTGTTGGGCCAAACCAGTTGATAAATTCGTTTATAGGTTGCATTAGTAGTGGCATGGGACTTGGTAAAGGAGCCAACATGTCCACTTGACCGCCAGCTGCATGAGCTCCTAATGCGGTGTAAAGACCTGCTCCTCCCGTAGTGTGAATATCTTTCCCATTGATGTGTAGGATATCTTGTGAAGCTCCACCAATTACTAGAATTTTTGTCATATCATGTGATTTGTTTTTACTATAGGCTTTGAATAATTGCAATTTGCTGATATAGTAGAAGTGTATCACTTATTGTGTCATATTAGGATGTGACGTGTTGATGAAGATCGACACATCTGAGTTAACATCATTGCTTTTGACATTTTGTGCTGTTGAGTGGTTTGTTAATTGCGTTTTGATCTCACAAGTCGAAATTGTAAATATATGGTAAGAAATAATCCTATCTTAATGGTTGTGATTTGTTCTTTATCTAGAATCTTGGTTATTATATGACCGTGGGTCTTATAGTATGTGGAGCATTAGCTAAAGAAGTTCTTTGCTTGCAAGAGAAGCACGGATGGGACGCTGAAGTTGTTGGAGTTGCGGCTCTCTTGCACAATCGTCCTGAACTAATTCCAGAGACTGTTTGCAACAAAATACGTGAAGTTAGTTGCAATTATGAACGGGTTGTTGTGGTATATGGTGATTGTGGCACAGCCGGCAAACTGGATGATGTGCTTGCTCTAGAAAATGTAGAAAGAATTGCTGGACCACATTGCTATGAAATGTATGCTAATGGACGTTTTGAGACGTTGATGGAAAGTCAACCTGGCACATTTTTCTTAACTGACTATTTAGTGCAATCTTTTGAGCATCTGGTGCTTGAGGGATTGGGTATTGACAAACACCCCGAATTATTAGATGTTTACTTCAGGAATTATACGCGAGTGTTATATCTTGCTCAGCGTGAGGATGGCAAATTGCTGGATAAGGCTAAGTGGGCAGCTGATGAATTAGGATTACCGCTCGAATATTTAATTACTGGTCACGGTTCTTTGGAAAGTAGATTGTTGGACATCATGTAAGTTGGAGTTATGTTTTGCAGTAGAGGTAGTTTTGAATGCTGACAAATATTGGACAAATATTGGACAAATTTAAGGAATATTGCTTATGAGCTACGATAAATCAGAGATTATGACGGGCTTGTTTGATAATACATTAGTTGGACAAGCACCTCCGGTAGTTGAACTTACAAAAGCTGGCTTGGATATTGGATTAAAGCCGAATGAAATGCTATTTGACGCTTTAATCCCTGCTTTGGAAGAAGTAGGTCGTCGATTTGAAACTGGCGAATATTTTGTCCCTGAGATGCTCATTGCTGCGCGAGCTATGCAGGGTGGTATGGATATACTCAAACCCCTCATGCTTGAAGATGGAGCCAAAACTATAGGGAAATTTGTCATGCTGACTGTCAAGGGAGATATGCATGATATAGGTAAGAATTTGTGCGATATTATGCTGGAAGGTGCAGGCTTTGAAGTTGTTGATTTGGGTGTGAACGTGTCTCCTGAAGCAATGGTGGAGGCTGTGGAACAAGAACAGCCACATTTGCTTGGATTTTCGGCTTTTCTAACTACTACTATGCCGATGTTCAAAGTGAATTTGAAAGCTCTTGACGATGCTGGATTGCGGTCAAATGTAAAAGTGATGGCTGGGGGAGCACCTGTTACTCTTGAGTATGTTGAGAAATCGGGAGCGGACGGATATGCTAAGGATGCTTCAGAGATTGTACGTGTGGCTAAGAGTCTTATTGGATTGGCAGCGGATGCAGGACCAGAGATTCCAGAGGGAATAAAAGCTGCTGTGGATGCAGTTGAAAATATGGCTGCCAATGCTCCTGAACATTGAGAAATGTAATTAATAATGCAAACAGAAATTTCTTCGGTTTCAAAAACTGTAGTAATAGGACCTGATGACCCGTTCGTAATTATCGGTGAGCGAATCAATCCTACGGGGCGAAAAAAAATGACATCTCAAATGATGGATTTAGATATGGCTCTGGTGCGTAGGGACGCGCAAAGACAAGTAGATGCTGGGGCACATGTGTTAGATGTCAATGCTGGTGTTCCAGATGATGATGTTGAACCCGACATTCTAAGAACCGCTATCGTGGCTGTTCAAAAACAAGTTGATGTGCCCATTTCAATAGATTCGTCCGTGGTTGAGGCTCTAGAGGCAGGATTGGATGCATATGAAGGAAAGGCTTTAGTGAACTCTGTTACTGGAGAGGATGAGCGCCTAGATATGGTTCTTCCACTTGTCAAAAAGCATGATGCTGCAGTGGTAGGTGTTTCGAATGATGAAACTGGTATCTCAAATGATCCCGAGACTCGTTTGAAAGTTGCTCAGAAAATTATCAATCGCGCTAGCGATTACGGTATTCGCGCAAATGATGTACTAATTGATCCTTTAGTATTAACTGTTAGTGCTGATGACCAAGCTGCATTGGTTACCTTAGAAACTATTCGTCTGATTCGAAATACTCTTGGAGTGAACTTAACCTGTGGTGCTAGTAATATATCTTTTGGTTTGCCTTGGCGCCCAACACTTAATGCGAGCTTCTTGTCAATGGCCATAGCGGCAGGTTTGAACTCAGCAATTACTAATCCTTTAGAGCTAGATATACGTAGATGTATCTACGCTGCTGATCTTTTGCTGGGAAAAGATTCCTTTAGTGGTAATTTCATAGGTGCTTATCGTGCTGCTCAAAACGTGGAGTAATTAATTGTCTGCTTCGGACGTGGAATCAAACGATTCTCTAGTCACTATAACATTTCATCCTCAAGAAAAAGTAACACGTGTTCCACCAGGTATGTCTGTCTTTAATGCGGCTAACTGGATTGGCCTCGCTATTGACAGCACCTGCGGTGGTTTGGGTACTTGTGGTAAATGCAAGATCCGGGTTCTTAAAGGCTCAGAAGTCATAACTGCCGCTGACCGCAAAGCCTTAACTGATGAGGATCTTGCATCAGGATGGAGATTGTCCTGCAGAGCCGAGGCTTACAGTGATTTGGTATGTGAGGTACCACGTCTGATGGGTAATCCCAAGGCAGCATTAATGGGATTTGGTAGACATGTAGTTCTCGAACCTAATGTACACAAAGTTGTTTTGCAATTGGAACCACCTACATTATCGGATCAGCGTAGTGATTTTGTGCGTGTTCAACACAAACTACTCGAAGAAGGTTATGAAGTGATACCTACACTGTCTGTTTTGCGTCAATTACCAACAGTGTTGCGTACATCAGATTGGCATATTACGGCTGTTGTTATAGGGCAGGAACTTGCGACTGTTGAGCCGGGTGATACACGGTCAACTAGTTTTGGTTTGACTTTTGATTTGGGTACAACTACAGTAGTTGGTGCCTTGCTCGATTTAGAAAGCGGTGCTGTTGTTTCAGTAAAATCAATATTAAATGAACAGGCAGTGTTTGGTGCAGATGTGATTGCTCGTATTAGCCACACTATGATGGAAACTGATGGTTTAATGCAGATGCGTAACAAGGCGTTGCAATCCCTAAATCAATTGATTTCACAATTGTGTCAAGATGCAAATGTAAGTACTAATAATGTGTATGAAGCAGTTATTGCGGGTAATGCTACAATGCTGCACTTATTACTTGGATTAGACCCGGAAGCACTTGGCGTTACACCTTTTGTTCCGGTTGTTGACAATGAGCTTACCATACATGCACAGACTGTAGGTTTAGATATGTACTCTGAGTCCCAGATCCATTTTCTTCCACATATTGGTGCATATGTGGGTGCTGACTTAGTAAGTGGTTTGCTTGCTACAGGATTAGCGCACGCACGGGGAGTTCGGTTATTAGTGGATGTTGGGACAAATGGAGAGATTATTATCGGCTCAGAGGATCGTGTTGTGGCTACGGCAGCTCCGGCTGGACCTGCATTTGAAGGTGCACAAATACATGATGGTATGCGTGCTTCGGAAGGAGCCATTGAAGCAGTGGAGATTAACTCGCACGAAATAAAATTGAAGGTTATTGGTGATTGTGATCCTGTGGGTTTGTGCGGATCAGGATTGGTAGATGCAGTAGCTCAAGCTCGTATTACTGGACTCTTGGATGCAACAGGACGTTTCCTCACTTATGAAAAGGCTACTAATTGTTTGGAAATTAGTAATGAGTTGATTGACCGAATAATCACATTTGATGATGGTATGCTGGGATTTGTACTTGCATGGGAGCATGAAACTCAACATGGACGCAGAATTATACTATCACAACGAGATATTCGTGAACTTCAGTTTGCTAAAGCTGCTATAGCTAGTGGTATAGATGTTGTAATGCGAGAATTAGGAGTAGATGTAAATGATTTGCAGGAAATTTTCTTAGCAGGCTCATTTGGGAGCTACATAAATCCGCAGAGCGCCCGTGTTATAGGGTTGGTGCCTCCTATTTCAGTAAAAAACATAAAGGCGGTTGGCAATGCTGCAGGAGAGGGTGCTAAGATAGCTTTGCTTTCCTTTCGGCAGCGAAATATTGCTTATGAATTACCCAGATTTGTGGAGTATCACGAGTTGTCTGGGCGAGCAGATTTCAATGACGCATTCATAGATGTTCTAAATTTTCCGGATTTGCTTCAATTGGGAATTGAATAGATTGACAATGCGAAGCTGTAAACTAATAAGCTAGATAAATTGACATATATCTGTGGGGAAACTGTAATATGGTGAACAAAAAACGTAGTTTGCGCATAGGTGTGTTAGGTTGTGGTAAAGTGGCTCAGATAGCTCATTTCGATGCTTGTAAGAAAGCTAATAATGTTGAATTGTATGCAATCTGTGATAAGGAAAAAGATTTGCTTGAAGCAATGTCTACAAGAAACAATCCTTGTGTTGTGTATGATAACTATGATGATATGTTGTTAGACACACAACTTGACGCAGTGATTGTTGCGACTGCTGATCATTTACATGTTCCACTAAGTATTCAGGCATTGGATGCAGGCAAACATGTATTGGTTGAAAAACCTATGGGAATCACTGTAGAGGAGTGCGAATTACTGCAAGATAAAGTGAACCAATCTGGTTTGACTCTGCAAGTTGGCTACATGAAACATTTTGACCCGGGTATTGCTTTTGCACACAAATTTATTAATCAGGAACTTGGACAAAAAATGGCTATGAAACTCTGGTATTGCGATTCAACATATCGTTACACTATGGAAGAAACTTTATGGCCTACATTGTTAACTGCTGATCCAGATGGTGCAGGGTCCGTAAGTCAAGATGTTGATAAGAGAGCTTACAAGCTTGTGGCCCATGGTAGCCACTTAGTTGATACTGCAGCTTTGTTAGGTGGCAGAATTGAGTCTGTGACTGCAAAGCTAGTGGAAAAATTCGGTTCATATTGTTGGTTCGTTTCGATAGACTATGCTGATGGTAGTTTGGGGCATATTGATCTGATAATCTCAATTCGGGGCGATTGGGAGGAAGGTTTCCAGATTTATGGTGAACATGGTAGTGTAACTGGTAAGACCTATCTGCCTTGGTACCACAAGTCAAGTCGGGTAGAATGTTTTTCTGCAAGAGATGGGCAGTATCGGCGTGTGCTTGGCGAGAATGCGCATGCATACAAACTACAGCTTGAAAGTTTTGCAGATACTATCCTAAATGGAGTTCCACAAATCGGAGCCAATGCTGCTGATGGTGTTGAGGCAACTCGTGCTTTGGTGGCTATATCTCGTTCTGTACAGCAGAACACGACTGTGAGTTTGAGTGATGTTGTGGGGAGTGTGTAGTGCATCTTGGAATTTTTGCTAAGACTTTTTCCAGAGGAACTCTGACCGAGACCCTTGATGCCGTAGTTAATCATGGTTTGAATTGGGTTCAATTTAATATGGTTTGTGTTGGTTTAGATTCAATGCCTGACGAAATTGATTCATCGGTTGTTCATTATATTAAAACTCAGATGGAGTCCCGAGATATAAATATAGCTGCAGTTTCGGGTACGTTCAATATGATTGACCCAGATGAAAAAAAGCGTACTGATGGCTTAAGACGTTTACGAGAATTAGCGGGAAATTGTCGTGATTTTGGTGTAGAAGTTATCACACTTTGTACTGGATCGCGAGATCCAGTCGATAAGTGGAGGTGGCATCCTGACAACGATAGCAAAGCAGCGTGGAAAGATCTTGTGCATTCTATGGAAGTTGCACTTTGTATTGCAGATGAATATGATGTAGTTCTGGCAATAGAGCCTGAAGTTACGAATGTAATATCATCACCCATAAAGGCCAGGCAATTGCTCGATGAGATGAAGTCATCTTATCTTAAAGTTGTTATCGATGGTTCTAATATATTTAGCTCAGGAGCTTTGGAGAGGATGCATGAAGTTTTGGATAAAGCTTTTGAATATATCCATGATGATATAGTTATTGCACATGCTAAGGATCTAACTCGAGATGGTGAGGCAGGAAATGTTGCTGCAGGGCAAGGCTTGCTAGATTATGATCATTACATTGAGCTACTTATTAGATATGGGTTTGATGGACCAATTATTCTGCATGGTTTAGAAGAATCGCAAGTTACTGAATCTATTGCGTTTATGAGAGACAAACTAGATATCAGCGCTGGTTTTGACATGTAAGCGAAAAAGGAGTGACTTATGCTTAAGTGTTCTACTTCACTTTGGTCTGCGGATTTGACTAATTTGGAAAATGAAATAAAACGAATAGAGCCGTATTCAGATCGATTTCATATCGATGTAGCAGATGGACAATACGTGGAAACACTACTCTTTTTTCCAGATTTGGTGAGAGCTATGCGGCCGCATACGAAAAAACTGTTTGAAATTCATTTGCTCACTTTAAATCCATTGGAGTGGATTGATGTATTTAGTGAAGCAGGTGCAGATATTATTGTGTTCTGTTTTGACACGGCACACGACCCTCTGCAGGTTATCCAGTCGATTAAGGATCATGGGAAAAAAGCAGGTATTTCATTGAGTTTGCAGGATGACCTAGATGTTTTAGACCCCTTTTGGGGTCACTTAGATTTGGTAACGATTGTATGTACTGATATGGGTATTAAAGGTGCTGGTATGGATCAGTCAATCCCAGAAAAAATACAACGGGCTCGAGATATTGTTGACAAAAATGGTCTTGAGTGTGAAATTCAGGCAGATGGAGGTATTCGTAGGCATACCGTACCTCTTATTCAACAGTCTGGTGCAGATTCGATTGTGCCCGGATCATTAATGTTTGGAGAGGATCCCGAAGAAATGACTTTGTGGCTTGCCAGTCTGTAATAAGAATTGATGCTTACATATGTAATTATCAAGTATATAAAGGAGTACTAAGAAATGAATACCGAAATGGCTTTTACTATGGATACTTCAAGTATCAAATATGGGCCTGGTGTGACCAAAGAGATTGGATATGATATGAAGCATTTAGGTGTTAGTAGAGTGATGGTATTGACCGATCCCAACCTATCCGATAGCGAACCCGTTAATACTGTAATGGGTGCTTTACATGCAGAAGATTTGGATGCTGTACTTTTTGATCAGGTTCGAGTTGAACCTACGGATATTTCAGTAAAGGAGTCTATTAGGTTTGCTGTAAATGGCAGATTTGATGGTTATGTAGCTGTTGGTGGTGGCTCAACAATGGATACCGCGAAGGCGACCAACTTGTACTCCACATATCCTGCGGATTTTTTGTCATATGTTAATCAACCTATTGGAGAGGGAAAATTAGTACCCGGAAAATTGAAGCCCTTAATAGCAGTACCAACTACGGCTGGTACTGGTAGTGAAACAACAGGGGTTGCAATATTTGATTTGCTTGAAATGCGAGCAAAAACAGGAATTGCTCATCGTGCACTAAGACCGACAATGGGCATTGTTGATCCAGACAATACTAAAACTTTGACGAGCATGGCAGCAGCTTGTAGTGGCTTAGATGTGTTAAGTCATGCTCTTGAATCGCTTACTGCCTTACCATTTGATTTGCGCCCTGCTCCGGAACATCCTGGATTACGACCAGCCTATCAAGGTTCTAATCCAATTAGCGATATATGGTCTGCTCGTGCAATTGAAATGCTAACCCATAATATAGTGCGAGTGGTTGAGGATTCGAGTGATGAAGAAGCCCGCGGTCAAATGCTTTTGGCTTCTTCTTTTGCTGGCATAGGCTTTGGGAATGCTGGTGTTCATTTGCCTCATGGTATGTCTTATCCAGTGTCAGGTATGGTTAGAGAATATATACCGACTGGCTACAATGTGGACCATCCTATCGTCCCACATGGCATGTCAGTTATTCTTAACGCACCAGCAGTATTTCGCTTTACGGGCTCCTCTAATCCGAGACGTCATCTGTATGCGGCCAGTTTGATGGGTGTGGATGTTAGGGGTCAAAACGAAGATGATGCGGGAGATATATTAGCTGATGCGGTTGTAGACTTAATGCAAAAGACAGGTATGCCCAATGGATTAAGTGCTGTTGGATATAGTTCGAATGATATTGATGATTTGGTAGCAGGAACATTACCTCAACATCGCGTTACAAAATTGTCACCTCGATTAGCGGACGAATCAGATTTAAAGCAACTTTTTCTTGAATCTATGAAATGTTGGTAACATATATGTCAAATAGTTTTTAATCTGATTTTATTGTGTTACCGGTTTTGTTTATACGAATACTCTTAGGGAAATTCCTATGAATAATAATACATCAATGAAAGCATTAGGGTTTGGATGTGTTGTTTGGGACGACATGTCGGATGATGCGAAGGCTACAGGTCCTCAGAATATAGGAGGCACTATATTAAATATGGTGGTTCACCTCAACAGATTGGGTGATCAATCATCTATTTTTACTGCTGTAGGTGATGATCCTCTGGGTGTTATGACACTTGAAACATTGAAAGGTTTCGGACTTGTCATGGATTTTGTGAAAAAAGTACCACAGCCTACCTGTCTTGTTAGGGTCAGTTTGGACGAGGATAAAAACCCATCCTTTTCAGGTTTTGAAGATAAAGTGTCTTTTGACTATATTGAGACAAGCGACCCGGATATAGATTACATAAGGGAGGGGGCGTATAATACGATCTTCTTCGGTACGCTAGAGCAAAGGAATGATGTTTCGAGGCATGCATTAACTAAGATTCTAGATGAGTGCGAATTTGAATCTATTTTTTTGGATTTGAATCTTAGAGAGCCGTTTTATTCTACAGAGATTATCGTTAATTCGTTGGATAAATGCACTGTAGCAAAAATGAATTGGGAGGAAGCAGTGCTTACTAATGATCTTCTTAGCATTAAATCCGCATCAGTTGATGAATTCATGTCTAATATAGCGGACAAATTTTTAATTGATCAGGTTGTGATTACAGATGGGGCTAATGGAGCATATTATTTTGATGGGCATAAAACAGGTTATAGTAATGCCTTTGCAGTAGATTTAGTTGATCCTGTCGGTGCTGGAGATGCCTTCTCAGCTGGACTACTACACAAATTGGCGGTGGGTGACCCTTTGGATAAAGCATGCGACTTTGCATGTAGAATGGGCGCTATGGTTTGTAGTGCAGTGAGCACGCTTCCTGAATACAAGATTGGTCAATTGTATGATTTTGTAGACAAACTCAGCTCACAGAAAAAACGTAACTTGTTTGAATAAATACAATACTCATTAAAGGCACTACCTTCTGCAATTTTGGAGTGCTTCAACCATCGGCTAACTGGTTGGTATTATGTTGTCTGATGAGAATTCAAAATGTTACCTTTGCCAACCAATTTATAGGCACCTTGGTTGGCAGGAATAAATACAGTTTGTCCAGTATGTATATTTATTGTGCCATCTAGATAAATTACTTTCACATTACCATTAATACAGGTGATAATATGAAAAAAGCGTTGATTTGTATCCAGGTCAATCTGTTCCCCAGCATCTTTGTTTAATTGATACAAGATTGTCTTAAAATGTTTTCCATGAAGGACTGTGAGTATCTGATCTGTTTGGTTTTTAGTATTAACTATGCTGGGCAGAGTGGCAAGATTGGACACCTGTAGAGCTTTGTCGATATGCAATTCGCGTGGTTTACAGTCTAGTCCAACACGACCCCAGTCATACAGTCGATATGTGATATTGGATTACTGCTGGATTTCGTTCAGTAGAACACCCCCGCTGACTGTATGAATGGTGCCAGGGTCTATTATGACTGCATCCCCTGGATTTAATTTAGCATATTCTAGCAAATCCTCTAATGAGTTATCTCTTATTGCATTCTCTAGTTCTTGGTGTGTAGTGCCTGGCTGAACTCCTATTACCATTTTAGAATTGGACTGGCTGTCTATAATGTAATATCCATCTGTTTTTCCCCTAGGATCATTCTCCAATTCACGCGCTTGCTCATCATTTGGGTGGACCTGTACTGAAGACCAGTCTCCCGAATCGATAAATTTAGCTAAGAGAGGGAATCCATCCGCAGGATCATTGTTGGGTCCTAACATGTCATGACCATATGAAGACAATAGTGCCCCTATTTCTGTTCCAGTAAGTGGCCCGTTTGATATTTTCACGGTGTCATGTAGTTCCCATGATTCTCCATAGGGTTGATTCGTTGGTAGGGCTTTATGTAAGATTGTTTCTAATTTGCGACTACCCCATACTTTGGCATGTAATACTGGTTCGATTAAGAAAGGATATATATTATTCGATGACATATTCATTACCTTATTTGTTCTAAGAACTCTGTTATGTATGTTTGTACATCTTGTTGATGCTGATGTTTGTCTTCTGATTTGGGTGTGATTTCCCTGAAAATTGCATTTGGGATTAGGTCTGATATTGTTTTACCATATTCAAAAGGATGAATTGGATCCTTGTGATTTCCTAACACTAGAGTTGGTACCGCAATACTTTTCAGTCTTTCTAGTTTGATTGGTGGATAATCTTTTGCAATCCGTTCTAATTTGACTATAGTCTCATCAAATCTTGTGTGTTCGAAATGTCCAAGCAATGATGTGGCAGAATCGGGTGATAAGTTCAGTATGTCTAAATATTGCTCAGTCTTCTTGAAAAGCTTCTTACCCTTTTCGGGACCATAATCGTGTAACAATTGCGCTATGTTTTTGTAGATGGATGCATTACTAAGCATAGGGCCTTCTAACCATGCTGGACGAGATAGTACTAGTCCTGCAACGTACTCTGAGAATTTCAAAGAAAAAGTTAGTGCTATTGCTGCTCCCATTGAAATGCCACCTATAATTACTTTTTTTATTGACAGAAACTCTAATAGAGCCAATATATCTTGAGAAAAGTCAGATATACTCAGTTTGTTTTTGTCACCAAGTGGTCTTGTTTGCCCGTGACCACGACAATCTAGGCAAAGCATACGGTATCCTTTGGGAGGGGTAAATAAGGAAAAAATCTGGTCCACATTGCCATTTAAACCATGTTGGAATACAAACTCTATACCATCGAAATTTGAGTCCGCATAATTGAAATCGATATTATCATGATTGAATGTTGGCATGCAGTATCTTTCCTGTGACATTCATGTCAATGATTGCTATAAAATACACACATTGTTTCTGATGCCTATGAGCTTTTATATTTTGGAGGTCCTACATACATGCTAGGAACATCATCTTGCCATTCCAATTGATATATTCTTAGAACACCATAATACTCATTAGTGAATGCAGTGAAATGACTATTTGTTTTTCCATAGCTTAATGGTCTAATGCAAACAAAATGGTCTCCAAACAGATTTATCTTATCATCAAAGTTCAACGGATCAGGCGATTTTGTCCAGAATACACAGAAATTACCAGCTTCATATAAGTTCCAAAATAGGTAATATTGTTCATTGTGATAGAACACACTAGGAGATTCAAGTGGAGACCATAAGCTTTTTGTCTTGTCCCAGACCCTGTAATTTAGTACGGATCCCATATCTTGCCAATGTTCTAAATCCTCGGAATAGGCAGCAGCTATGATTGGATTGCCTTTATCACGATCATAAGGATTTGCGGTATCAAAACTAGTGTAATAAAGTAAAAAACCTTTCTCGTATCGCATTATAAAAGGGTCTCTTCAATCTTTGTTGGACGTGAAACTCCATTGGAATCTCTGTGTGTCACGTACATTGATTACGGGGCCTGGTAGGGGTCGTTCCCAATTGTACAGATCTTTTGATCTAGCAACACAAATGCTTTGTTGTCCGTCAGAATAATGACCTGCTTGTATTGGTGTCGTTGACTTGATCCGATCATTATTACTTGATTTGTGGCTAACACCAGTATAGAACATATACCAAGTGTCTTGGTGTTGTATTATTGATGGTGCAAATAACATGAGATTCTCAAATGGCCTATTAGGATTTATGGATATTACAGGCCTCTTTGTTTCCCAAGTTATTAAATCAGCACTAAACGCATGCCCTATCATTCTGTTAATTCCGCGTGATGCTTGTGGATGAATATCAGCGTCATTTGCCCGATATTCCCTATATAAGTGAAAAAGATGCCATCCATTAATGTCTTCAACCACACAATAGTCGCCAATTCCTCCATTTTCTGGAGCGTAAGAGCACTTTCTTATGTCTTGATTATAAGTATTCACGATAAATTCTTAGGTTACATTGATTTGCTAGATCATGGATTCTTTCCACTATTGTTTTGTGTAACGGCCATATTCATGGGCTGCATCAAAAAAAGCTTGGATGAGTTCAGGTTGGACGTCAATCATATGATTACATGAACCCAAGATGTAACCTCCTGATGGTGCAAGTTGCTTGATTCGCAACTTTATTTGTTCAACAATGTCGTCTATAGTGATGTCTTCATTGTCAATGCCTTCGATTGCTCCATGGAAAGTGACAATGTTTCCGTATGCTTCTTTAATTCGATTACCATCCATGCCTGCTGAAGATGTTTGTGTTGGATTAAGTACACTTACCCCCACTTCAACGAGTTCGGGTATTATGTCAAAAATAGCTCCATCAGTGTGTCGGAAAATTACTGCATTGGGCGCTTTTTCTTTCATCAAAGAATATAACTCTATTTCGACTGGTTTGATAAGTTGTCTATACATAGTCGGAGATATAAGCAGGTTTTGCTGCGCTCCCATGTCATCTCCGATTTCTACCATATCTACATAAGGACCAACTGCGTCTAGGAATAAGGTAAACACATCTTTGAAGAATTCAAGGAGGTGTGCGAAAATGGCTTCTGTTACCTGAGGTTCAAGCGCCATTGCCGAAAGAAATTCTTGCATGTCCATTACGGTACATGCGCGATCGAGAAAACCATATGTAAGCGGGTTGCGTGCTACAACAACATAGTCGGTTTCCTGGTGCAGGCGACGTGCTTCTTCAGCTAGACCTTCTGTATGAAATATATCTTCAGCTTTTGGCCAGGGATGATTTTCAACTTCCTTAATGGTAGGAATTCCCTTGAACGGAGCTTCAGCAGCTTGCACATATGGTCCTAATTTGTCGTAGCGAATACCCCAGTAATCAGTCCAACTACCATCTTCATGGTGTGTATCAACGGTAGCTTCTTTACGTCCTAGAAAAACTCGGCGGAAATCTATGTCAAAGTGTTCGAGAATACGTTCATCATAGTAGTTTGCCGTTGACCCAAAACGTATAGGTGGAATCGGGTCAAGGTTGAGATGGTCCCGCATTCGAATGTAGGTATCGTCAAGCATCATAGTGGCGTGACCCATGAAGTCTATAGGGATACGGTCTGCCTCTTCGTGATTGATACATGCCAAGAATCTTTCTCTATGGGTGTAACTGGACATTTTTGTCTCCTTTACGATTTGCTATCATACGATTCGTACCAAGGACATATTTATACAAATATACTTATGAGGATCACCAGGATATTTGCACAAAATTAGTTATTCTTTATCGCGGCTTGAGAACAATACAGCCAATATTATTACACTGCTTCTTACTACCATTTGAATGTAGGTGCTATGCCCAAGCATTATCAGTCCATTGTTTATTGTTCCAATTACGAGTGCCCCGAGTAAGGTGCCCATTATAGTGCCTTTGCCACCAAAGAGTGAAGTACCACCTAATATTACTGCAGCAACTACGTCCATCACTGTCATTTCTGCTATATTGGGTCTAGCAGTATGCATCTTTGATGACAATATTACTCCTGCAAAAGCTGACAATGTACTGGTGATAATGAAAACACTAATAATGACTCTGTCAGTTTTTATTCCCGTGTATTGGGCAGCTACGAAATTGCCCCCGACAGCATATATCTGTCTGCCGAAAGTAGTGTATTTCAAGAATATGTGGGTTGTTAGCACAACTATAATTGTCCATACAACTGGCATAGGTAAGACTCCCCAGATATCGAAATCACCAAAGGCTTTCCAATATAATTCCTTGTAAATAACCACAGGTCTTGTTTTTGTGATTATCATTGCGATACCACGTACTATACCCATCATGCCTAAGGTAGTTAGGAATGATGGTATGTTACCTTTGGTTGTTAGCACACCGTTGAGATAACCTATAAATGCACCCGCTGATAAACTGATAGTTACACCCAAGATAATTGACCCAGTTGCTTGTATGACCAAGGCAGTAATCAATCCTGCTAGTGCCAGTACTGAGCCAACGGAGAGATCAATGTTAGCTGAAATGATGCAATAAGTCATTCCGCAGGCAATTATTGAGATAATGGCTGTTTGTCTAGCTATATTGACCAGATTCTGAATAGTAAAGAAATGGTTTGCGGTTAGACCAAATACAACAATTGCTGAAACCAGTGCAATTAATACAAAGTTGTCACGTATAACTATTAGAGTGTATATAGATTTTTCTCGAATAGTTGTCATTGTATTGTCCTCATATATTTGTATAGCATCGCGAAGGTTTAGTGTACATTTTCCATCGCACCTTGCACCGTATGATGTAGTACTTGTTCCTCAATTGGAGGATTGTTAGTAATTTCCTCAAACACCTTGCCCTGATACATAACAATAATTCGGTCTGCTATTCGTATTACTTCATCTAAGTCAGATGAAAAGAGGATCACGCTACATGAGTTTGAGTTTACGTGATCGGATATTATTTTTCTTACTTCGGCTTTCGCATTGACATCAATACCCACCGTGGGTTCATCAAGTAGTAATATCTGTGGACTTTTGGTTAGCCATTTACCCAATACCACTTTTTGTTGATTGCCACCACTCAGGAATTCTGTTGTTTGAAGTATTCCAGGAGTTTTGATCTGCAATCTTTTCACGTGATTCGTTGCTATTGTTCTGGATTTGTTCCTGCTTATAAAGCCGGCTTTAGACAAAATGTTTAGACTAGGCAATGTCAAATTGGCTTCAACTGATTGGCTTAGTATTAAGCCTTCAATTCTTCGGTCTTCCGGCACAAGATT
>CAZFLB010000124.1:0-18539 GCA_964518945.1 uncultured Acidobacteriota bacterium
AGAGCTTCTTCAAGCCACTCTTTGTTCGTTAACATCGTTTCATCCGCACCGACACGAAGAAATTGATTCAGTATCACTTCGGGATACCCTCTTTGGCTGAGACGGTCTAAGCGCTTCCGAAAACGGACCATTTGTTCTAGACGCGTAGCGAGTTCTTCGCCAGAATATTCTTTATTGAGCGCCGGAATTTTCACAGATCGATTTGTGACGGCCCGATCTAGCAGGTGCTGGTCTAAACCTCGGTCGTCCTTAAAATAAATTTCCTTTTTCCCTTGCTTTACTTTGTAGAGCGGCGGCTGTGCTATATACAAATAGCCGTTCTCTATTACTTGTGGCATCTTTCGATGAAAGACCGTTAGCAACAAGGTCCGGATATGTGCCCCGTCAACATCTGCATCGGTCATAATGATGATCCGATGATAACGGAGCCGCTCTTCTTTAAACTCATCCCCAAGACCTGTCCCCAAGGCCGCCATCAATATTTTTATCTCTTCGTTTTCTAATACTTTATCGAGACGCGCCTTCTCCACATTTAAAATTTTGCCTTTCAGCGGAAGAATTGCTTGTTTATGACGGTCCCGGCCTTGCTTCGCAGAGCCTCCCGCCGACTCTCCCTCAACAATAAAAAGTTCTGATAACGCAGGGTCTCGCTCTTGGCAATCAGCTAGTTTTCCTGGAAGCGAGGACATTTCAAGAACGCCCTTCCGCCTCGCTAAGTCTCGAGCCTTGCGAGCCGCCTCGCGCGCACGCGCAGCAGCAACGACCTTCGAAATAATTCTCTTTGCAGCCGCGGGGTTTTCCTCTAGAAACCGGGCAATTCTCGCGTTTACTAGCGCTTCTACAAAGCCCTTTGCTTCTGTGTTTCCTAGCTTTGTTTTTGTCTGTCCTTCAAACTGAGGGGACGGGATCTTAAGGCTCGTCACTGCCGTTAACCCTTCTCGAATCGATTCCCCTTCAAGCCCTCCTCCTAAAGCCTTTGTTAGACCATTTTTAGTCGCGTACTGATTGCTACTTCGCGTCAAGGCAGACCGGAGACCGGAGGGATGTGTCCCCCCTTAGTGGGTATTAACAGTGTTGGCAAAGGAAAAGAAAGCCTCTTGGTAGCCATCATTCCACTGAAGGGCAACCTCGCACTCCATCCCTTCCGCTTTTCCTTCTGCATACAGAACTGGGTTGTGTAATGCGCTTTTGTTCTTGTTTAGGTCCTCAACAAAGGAAACTATTCCTCCTTCAAAACAAAAAGACTTGCTTTTATTTGTTCTCTCGTCGACGAGACTGATGGAGATCCCTCTGTTTAGAAAAGCTAATTCTCGAAAGCGCTGGGCTAGAGTGGCATAGCTAAATTCGGTTGTCTCAAAGATCGTTTTGTCCGGCAATAACGTAATCGTTGTCCCACTTTTGTCTGTTGTGCCAACTTCTTCTAACTCCGTCTTTTTCTTTCCCCGTGAGAACTCTTGCCTGTAAACTTTTCCTTCTCGCCGAATCTCAAGGTCCAATTTCTCTGAGAGCGCATTGACCACGGAAACACCAACGCCATGAAGCCCGGCTGAAAACTTATAAGCTTTGTTGTCGAATTTACCTCCTGCGTGGAGCTGGGTCATCACCACCTCAGCAGCCGGTTTCCCTGTTTTTCTTTCAGCATCCACAGGGATACCACGGCCGTTGTCTGAAACCGTGACACTATTATCTACGTGTATGACAACCGTTACTTCGGTACAATATCCAGCTATCGCCTCGTCAACGCTGTTGTCCGCCACCTCATAAGCAAGGTGATTTAATCCCGCCAAGCCGGTTGAGCCAATATACATCGCCGGTCTCATCCGGACACCTTCCAAGCCCTCTAGAACCCTTATCTTTTCGGCTGTATACGTGCTCGTTTTTTTGGCCGTTTCTTTTTCTTTCCTCTGTGGCTTATCCTTTTCCATCTTTATTCTTTGTCTTTACGGACTAGCTCTACCCTTTCTTTGTGTCAGAGAACGGCCTCCACACTTCGACTCCCTGGGTATAACAAATACAAACTGCCTGCCTGGTCTCTCCGTGAGCTTAGAGCCTCATCGGCATAACAACATAGCGATATTCTTCTTCTTCTTCTTCTTCTTCTTCTAACGGACGAAGCAGTCCTTGGGAGGATTCATCTCTTAAATCAAAACTCACTTTATTACACGCTGTCGCGCTGAGAAAATCTAACAAGTACTGGCCGTTAAACCCTATTTGTAACGGCTCCCCTTCATAATCGGCATCAATAGATTCCCTCGCCTCTCCTAGTTCTGGTGTTTGCGAGGAAATTTCTATCTTTCCCTTTTCTATTCCAAAACGCACAGCACGTGATCGTTCATTGGCAAGAAGAGAAACTCGACGAATCGCTCCAGATAACACCTCGGTTTCACAGCTTACTGTTTTATCGTTCCCCTCTGGCATAACCTTGTCATACGCCGGAAATTGATCTTCCACTTTCTTTGAAACAAGTAATCGCTCTCCTAAACGAAAGAAAAGATGGTTATCTCCTTCCGCAAAGCCCACTGTTTCCTCTTCTTCTCCTAGAATTCGCAACAACTCAACCAAGGTCTTCTTCGGAACGACAACGCTTGCTGTCTCCTTCTTCTTTCCCGTTCGCTTTAGTGATGCGTAAGCTAATCGATGTCCATCCGTTGCCACCATTTTAAAATCTGTTTCCGTAAGCTCCATTCGTGCGCCATTTAGGAAGTATCGATTGTCATCGGAAGTGATAGCAAAGTTGGTTTTGTTTATAAGTTCACTCAGTATGTTTCCTGGAATAGAAATCAACCTATCTTCTGGTGGTTGTGCTAGCGTCGGAAAATCTTCTTTTCCTATTCCTACCATTTTAAAAAAAGACTGTCCGCTCTCAATAGAGGCCCATGAATTCTCTAATGCCTTAATGTGTATATTTCCTTCGGGAACAGCTTTAACAATCTCATAAAGCTTTTTAGCAGAAAGCGTGAGAGCTCCTGGCTTCTCCACCTTTGCTGATAAGCTACACGAAAAACTCACATCGAGATCGGTTGCCGTTAGAGTTACTGTTTTTTTGTCGGCTTCGAGCAGAACATTGGCCAGGATAGGTATCGGGTTTCTTCTTTCCACGATACCCTGGACAAGCGAGAGTTCACTAAGAAGATCTTTCTTGTTAGTTATAAACTCCATTTATTCTTCTATTTTCTTTTATTACTATAAAAAAGATAATTTATATATATTAATTATATCAATAAAGACCTGTTAAAAGAAACAATACCAACCGGTAAATCTTTGAATAAAAACAACTTAAAATTATTTTTTTCTGTGGAAAAACAATAGAGCGTTTTCTTGAACAGAGTGTATAAATAGAGGGCAGAAGAGTTTTAAACTTCTATACACAGGGTCATCCACAGACAAACATGCACAATGTGTGGAAAAAAGAGGAACGCTCACCGGAAAGAGTCAAGATGAGAGCGGATAGTCTGATCAAAGGCAGAGTCTGTTTGACGAAGGCCTTCTATTTTTCTTACAGAGTGGATTACGGTGGAGTGGTGTTTACCACCAAAAGCTTTGCCTATGTCTGGAAGGCTCGATTTGGTGAGAGCTTTCACTAGGTACATAGCAATTTGTCGAGGAAGAGCAACGGACTTGGAATTATTCCGCGCCTTGAGGTCTGCGACTTTGAGCCGGTAGTGATTTGCGACGAACTTTTGTATCAAATCTAAGTCAATTCTTTTTTCTTCGTTCGGTAAAAGATCTTTAAGCACTTCTTCTGCAAGGGCGAGGTCTATAGCGCGACCTGTCAAAGAGGAATAGGCGATTAATCGAATAAGTGAACCTTCGAGCTCTCTTATGTTGGATTTAATTCGAGAGGCGATAAAGATAGCGACGTTATCCGGTAAGTTGACGATCTCTAGGTCTGCTTTTTTTCGAAGGATGGCGATCTTTGTCTCTAAGTCAGGGGGCTGAATATCAGCAGTAAGTCCCCATTCGAAACGCGAGCGTAAGCGCTCTTCGAGAGTTGGAATTTCACGAGGAGGGGCATCGCTGCTAAGAACAAGCTGTTTTTGAGAATCGTACAACGCGTTGAATGTGTGAAAAAATTCCTCTTGGGTTCGCTCCTTACCAGCGATAAATTGGATGTCGTCTACGAGCAGCACATCAAAAGAGCGATGTTTGTCTCTGAATTCAAGAATACGATCGTAACGGATGGCATTAATGAGCTCATTCATAAATTTTTCTGCCGAGATATAAACCAATTTTGAGTTGGGAGAAAGGGAAAGAATTTTTTGTCCGATCGCGTGCAATAAATGCGTTTTTCCGAGGCCCACACCCCCGTATATAAAGAGGGGGTTATATGCTCGTGACGGAGACTCTGCGACAGCTAGGGAAGCGGCGTGAGCAAACTGGTTGCTTGTCCCAACAACATAGCTATCGAAAAGATATTTTGGGTTGAGAGCAGGAGGTGAATGAAGAGGGGCTTCTTGAGAACGGCTCCCTGGCGGTCCACTCGAACCCGGAAAAGACTGATTAGTTGGAAAAGGAGAGGCACTGTCTCTTTGTTCTGCTGATTGTGTCGTTGTTTTAAAGACAATTTCCAAATCAGGCCGATGGATTTCT
The DNA here is from genome assembly GCA_964518945.1 of uncultured Acidobacteriota bacterium. Classification (GTDB taxonomy): domain Bacteria; phylum Acidobacteriota; class Vicinamibacteria; order Marinacidobacterales; family SMYC01; genus CAZFLB01. Next base: position 4,591 of record CAZFLB010000124.1, read on the forward strand.
TCAAGAGACTCTTTGATGACACCAATGTAGTGTTTGTCCAGCCAGTCGCGGAACTGAGTGTTTGGAACGAGAACGCCGACCGAGTTGTTGGCCTCGTAAATAAAACGCGTGGGCCGAAACCAAGTATTAAAGCTGTGGTGATTGATCTTGGACTCAACTTTGTTAAGAATTTCTTCCCAGAGGTTCATTATGTGTCTACTTTTTATTAAAAACCTTTTTCGTCCGAAGACCTTTCAGAGAGAAAGATATCTACAAAATATTAACAGTTGTGGAAAACGACCCTAGAGGGAGACCCCTTCCCCGAAGAAACAAAAACGCCCAACTTGTCGGGGCGAAGAACTGTTTTAGCATATAGCTAGATTAAGGAACAAGCGAAAACGAAACGAGACGCGTTTTTTTCTTCAGCAATGGAAGTTGACAGCCCGACGTTAGCAAAGTAGCATACGCAATTTCCAGTGATGGAGAAAAAGAAAAGGTTCTTACGAATAAAGCTAAGGCGCTTAAAATAGCGAGGTTTAAGACGAATGAAGAGAACGTTTCAGCCGAACCGTCGTCGGCGCAAGAAAACCCATGGTTTTCGTATTCGAATGCGCTCCAAAGCAGGGCGAGCAGTCTTGTCACGACGAAGGCGTAAAGGGCGACACCGCTTGGCGGCGTGAAGAGGTCCCATCAAACCCACCGATATAGGCAGGCTGAGCGCCTTTGCAGGACGGAGAGTTTTAGAAAAGTTTACGAAAAAGGAAAGAGAAGAAAAAATCATCTCTTCATTGCCTTTTTATTTGAAAGCTCAAGCGGCTTGTTCCGGGTTGGTGTTGTAGCAAGTCGTCGAGTAGGAGGAGCAGTTCAAAGAAACCGAGCGAAACGCTTGTTGAGAGAAGCGTTTCGAAAAAAGCGATTAGGAGTTCCAATTTCAGCGGACTTAGTGCTGGTGGCGCGGAAGCCGATTGTTACCGCTAGCGCTAGGGATGTTGAGGCCGAATATGTTCGAACCATTACAAGCTTCGTTGAGAACCAAACTTAAGCACATCGACGACAAAGTCCTCGTGTTAGCCTTAAGAGGGCTGATTTATGGCTATCAGTCGACAGTTGGTGTTTTCTTCCGTGGGGCCTGCCGGTTTGAACCTTCATGCTCCCACTACGCCTCAACGGCAATTGATAGGCATGGTTCTGGTAAAGGAACCTGGTTAGCATTCCGTCGCCTCGTTCGGTGTCAACCCTTTTGTGCCGGAGGCTTCGACCCCGTACCGTAGATCTGAGGAAGCATGGAAAAGCGCCTATTACTGTTCTTTGCCATCACGTTTGTGATTGTTTCTCTTTGGGCGCGTCTTTTTGGTCCTCCTCCCCCGGCTGAGACGCCGGCAGAATTGCCTGCCGCAACGCCAGAAACAGGGACAGCTTCTCAAGCGCCGAGAGCCAAAGAAGAAACTCCTCTGCCAAGAGAAGAGCTCTTGACGGGGCGAAGAGCTCCGTCGATCGAAAGCCCCGGCATCGACCTGATGGCGGGTTCGGAATCACGACCGGAAGTAGTGGCAAAGGCTGCGGACAGACAACGGACAATTACCGTGGAAACCCCTTTGTATCAGATGACGCTCAACAACCGCGGTGCTGTAGTTGAAAGCATGCGACTGGAAGATTATAAGGATAAACACGGAAACAGCTATGAAATCGTAGGCGAAACAGCAAAAAAGACGCTAAATGTTTTTCCTCTCGGTCTAGAGCTAGGAAATCCAGTGATGACGGAGCTGGTGACAGCCGCGCTTTTTGATAGTGAGGCTCCGGGACAGATTGTAATAGCGGCAGATGATGATAGGGAGGTTGTATTCTCTTGGTCTGACGGAAGGGGGTTAGAAGTTGAGAAAAAACTGTTTTTTTCAGGGTCGAGTTATGCGGTAGAGGCGAGCATTTCGGTAAGGCAACGGGGGGAAGAAGTCCAAAAAATTGTACTGTCGGGAGCAGGAATAGGAGATGAGGTTGTTGAGAGCACCTATGTCGGTGCGGACAAAGGGTTTGTCGTGTCTAGAGGGGAAGCGGCCCTTTTTTCTGCAGAGGATATCCGGGAGGGAGAAGGGGGCGCGATTAGCATAAAAGCGACCGGGGTCGCATCCCATTACTTTGCTGTCCTGATGGTGCCGAGAGGTGAAGGGTCTTATGGCTCTAGGTTTACAGTAAATACTGTGCCGATGGCGGATGATAGCGGCCGGAAAGAAAGAGACGTTATAACAGCAGGACTGGAGGCTCCTCGAGACCGAGCAGAGTTTAGAATTTATTTAGGGCCCAAGAAGTTAGAGCATTTAGAAGCTCTAGACCAGACATTTTCGGAGATTATAGAGTTTGGCTCGTGGATGCGTCACCCGGCCTTGCTGCTCCGGACGGCTTTAATGTGGATATATGGCTATGTCGGCAACTATGGCTGGGCAATCATGTTACTTACCGTTTTGATAAATATCGTCCTTATTCCACTTAAGCATTACAGCTTTGTTTCAATGAAGCGAATGCAGAAGATTGCCCCTCAGACGAAGAAGATTCGTGACCGGTATAAAAAAGTTAAGCCTACTGACCCTCGGTACCAGGAAATGAATAAGGAAATCATGGCTCTTCATAAAGAACATGGTGTGAATCCGGTTTCTGGATGCTTACCGATGTTGTTGATGATACCGTTTTTCTTCGCCTTTTACCGACTTTTGATGGCATCGGTTGAGCTTAGACAAGCACCTTTTGTGCTTTGGGTGCAAGACCTTTCGCTGCACGACCCCTACTTTGTCCTACCAATCCTTATGGGGGTTACCCAATTAGGGATTCAGCGGATGACTCCGCAAGCGAGTGCAGACCCAATACAGGCCAAGATAATGTCGTTTATGCCTGTAATGTTTACCTTTATTCTTGCCTGGGCGCCTTCAGGGCTCGTCCTATATTGGTTTTCGAATAATATTGTGTCAATGGCACAACAAATAGCAACGAACAAGCTAATGAAAGACCCTGTTCCTAGCGGCAAGGTCGCAGGAGAGAAAGCTAGAAAGCGTAAAGCCAAGCGTAGTACGTAGAGCAAGGGTTTTAAAAAGGAGGAAAGGCCGTTGAGCGAAGAGATATCGGTAACAGAGTTGCCACTTGGCGAATCGATTCAGGACTTTCTTGATGAAATGCTCGATTGTCTCGACTGGGACCTAGAAGTTGAAGTCCATGAAGAGGTTTCAGAAGAACGCGAAACAGTCCGGATAGAGTTTTTCGGTGGTGATTCAGCAATACTAATTCGGAACCGAGCTGAGGTTTTAGACGCCTTTCAGTTTTTGACGATACGCGTTTTCGGGAGGGAGCTGTCGGGCCGCCGCGTGGTGGTAGATTGCGACGGCTTTAGGGCCCGTAAAGAGAAAGAGCTCATAGAAATAGCAATGAAGGTTGCAGCGCGCGTGAGGCGCACCGGCGAAGAGGAACAGTTGGCAAAAATGAATCCCTTCGAGCGCCGAATCGTTCACTTGGCGGTAGCGGAGGAAGAGGGCGTTTCAACAGAAAGCGTAGGGGATGGCGTAATAAAACAGATTGTTGTCTTCCCTAGCGAGCCCTAAGTCATTAGTTAATGGTGTTTTGTGAGCAGATCACAGAAATTCTCGGCCTAAAAACACCCACTCTACCCGCGGAGGGCTGGGAGCAGCTCGAATTATTGGACAACCTACTGAACCGATGGGACAAAGCGTCTAACCTTACTGGGTTTAAGAGAGAGGAAACGAGGTATCGGCGTTATTTTGCGGAGGCTCTTGCCGCCGTGCCGTGGGTCTTAACAGGAGGACGCGCCATGGACATTGGCTCAGGTGGTGGATCTCCAGCGCTTCCGTTAGCGATTGCGCTTCCAGAAGTCCAGTGGACACTGATTGAGTCAAAGGAGCGAAAAGTCTTCTTTCTCGAAGAGGCGATCGGAGCTCTCGCGCTGAAAAACGCAACCGTTGTTCGTGGCCGGTACGGAGAAAAAGGGCTATTTAGCGCTCGAGATACCGTTACGGTAAGAGGGGTTGCGCTCAACCCCGAAGGGCTTTTGCAGCTTTTGGGAGAGTTAAGCCCTGGCGGACGCATGTTGTGGTTTAACGGGAGAGAGCAGCAGCGGCAGTTCAGGGATCGGTACGAAGGTGATTGTGTTGGCCCTAAAGAGCTTGTTAAAAAAGGAAGTTCGCTTTTGGTTGTGCCGAGGCCATAAGCGCCGGTTTGTGGTAAAAGTTTCACGTGAAACATTATGACCAGAGCTATGCTATGCTTCTTTGGTGTTGTCGTCACGCGTGCTAAGGGAAACGGTCCTCATTCTTTAAAAAAATATGTCTCGTATCATAGCGGTTGCTAATCAAAAAGGCGGCGTTGGCAAGACGACGACAGCAATAAATTTAAGCGCTGCGCTCGCCGTTGCGGAAAAGAAAACACTGGTTATTGATATGGACCCTCAAGCAAATTTAACCACGGGGTTGGCTTTGGACCCAGCCAGCTTACAAGGAAACACTGTTTATAACGCTTTAGTCGGGGGGGTTTCCATAAAGGAGCTGTGTCGTGACACAGAGCTAGAAAGACTGAAAATTCTTCCCTCGGAGAGAAATTTAACGGGAGCAGAAATAGAATTGGTCGACCAACCTCGTCGCGAATATCGGTTGCGGGAGGCACTGTCGAGCGTTGCAAACGCCTTTGATTTTGTTTTTATAGATTGCCCCCCGTCTCTCAGTTTGCTCACTATCAACGCGCTGGTTGCGGCAGATGCAGTTCTGGTACCGCTTCAGTGTGAGTTTTTTGCCCTAGCTGGCGTGAGCGAACTAATGTCGACGGTCAAACGAATAAGAGCAAATTTTAACCCGCAGCTTAGTGTGCTTGGGATTGTTTTAACAATGGTAGATGAACGAACAAATCTAGCAAGTCAAGTCATTGCAGACGTTAGGGACGCTTTTCCAGAAGCGGTTTTTGAAACAGTTGTTCCTAGGAATGTGCGCTTGGCCGAAGCACCGTCGTTTGGGAAGCCGATACTTCTCTACGATATAGGATCAAGGGGCGCGCAGGCATACCTTGCATTGACTCAGGAGATATTGCGTCATGAAAAGAAAAGCTCTCGGTAAGGGTCTAGCAGCATTGTTACCAAAAGAGCCGGCTGAACAAGCAGGAGAGTCGCTTCTACAGGTTGAGTTACAAAGGATTGATCCCAATCCAGAGCAGCCTCGACAAAGTGTTGATGAACAGAAATTGGCTGAGCTTGCCCAGTCGCTGAAAGAACAGGGTGTTGTCCAGCCCCTGGTTGTCCGAAAAGAGGGGTCTCGTTTTCAGATAATTGCGGGAGAGCGGAGGTGGCGAGCAGCAAAGCTGGCAGGCTTGGTCAGGATTCCTGTAATTGTTCGTGAAGCGGACGATAATTTGGTTCTAGAGCTAGCATTGGTGGAAAACATACAGAGGGAAGAGCTTAACCCTATGGAGGAAGCTGTCGCTTATCGACGTCTTGTTTCAGAGTTCGGCTATTCACAGGAGCAGGTAGCAACAAGGGTTGGAAAGGATCGTTCTACGGTCGCGAATCTACTCAGGCTTCTTCGCCTCCCGACCGAAGTACGAAGCTTTATAGCAGAAAGCCGTTTGTCGCCGGGCCATGCGCGTCCACTTCTGGCTCTCTCTTCGCTAGAGAAGCAGGTGGAGATTGCTAAGTTGGTAGTGGAACGTAAACTCAGTGTGCGCGAAGTGGAGCGCATGGTAAATGTAACGAACTCGGAAAGCCTAGAGGGAGTAAAAAAGATAAGAACAGACCCGAACACGAGGGATGCCGAGCGCCGTCTGCAGGAAGTCCTCGGAACACGAGTCCGCATTAAAAGAAAGGGGAAAAGTCGGGGTCACGTAGAGATCGGCTTTCACTCAGAGGAAGAGCTTCAACACATTTATGAGACAATCCATTTTGGCGTTGGTTATAAGAAAGACGGGTTGACCACTCCAAAGGACTAAAGGTTGTCGATAGAAAGGAACGAGATAAAGTGAGAAATAAGGACGCTCAAAGAGGAGAGCTGGAAGGTATTCTCGATAAAGGAACAACATTCTCCGGCGAGATTTCGTTTCACGATACTTTAAGGATTGATGGTATCTTCAAGGGAACTATTTTTTCGGGCCAAACCTTGGTGATCGGGGAATCTGCTGATATCAACGGCGAGATTGAAGTCGAAAATATCTCGGTAGGAGGGCATGTTCGCGGTAAGTTGAGTGCCCGCACACGAATAGAGCTACTGTCAACGGCACGGGCCGAATGTGAATTAGATTGTAAAGTTCTTGTTGTCCACGAGGGAGCAGTCTTTGAAGGACAGTGTGCAATGAGCACTAAAAATGACAATGTGAAAGAATTTAAGTCCACGGAACAGAAAGGTTGACGACATCAATCAGTTATGCATGTTCTCTACTTCATTGACGCATGTGAAAATGGCGTGCTATAGTTGATTGCTTTGCTAGGCCGTCAACAGGCTAAACGGGAAGCAAGAATTGATATCCATTGATTTCACGTCCGTAGTTATCGCTGTGCTTGTATTCGGACTTGTTTTCGTGCTGAAAAATTATTTTTTTGAGCCGGTAGCATGTGCAATGGAAGAGAGACAACGTAAAGTTGAAGAAGCTGAGTACAAGTGGACAGACGTGCAGAAAGCTATTGAAACGGCCAGAGAGCAACTTTCAGATGCTGTTCAAGTGGAGCGAAACAAGGGCTACGAGCTACTAGACGAGGCTCGAGTTGATGCACAGAAACAAGCGCAAGTTACTCTTGACAAGGAACGTGTGCAAATACAGAAACAAACTGCTGATGCAAAGGAACGGTTGGCTAAGGAGGCTGACCAAGCAGTTCTGAACCTAGAAAAGGATGCAGAAATAATGGCGGCGCAGGTCGTTTCTCGCATTCTTGGGCGAGAAATTGTATGAAGGCCAGCTGTCCGTATGGCTTATTCCTGCTTCTTGTGTTGACATCAACTCCTGTAATTGCGGCGGAAGGAAGTGAGGTCCCTCGCATTGCAAATTTTGCCATCGTAGCAATAGCTTTATTTTTGGCGGTTCGGAAACCGTTAGGAGCGTATCTATCTGCACGTACGGAACAGATACAGGTTTTGCTTGAGGATGCTCGGGACAAGGTAGCCCGAGCAAAAAAAGAACAGGAACAGGCAGAAGCACTGTTACAAAGCATTGCTGAAGAGGTTCAGAAAGCAAAAGAAGAAGCGAAACGGGTTGCGGAAGCGGAAAGGATTCGTATCTTAGAGGTTGCTAGAATAGAAGGTGAACGAATTCGTGAGACTGTAAGAAAGGAAATAGAAACCGAGCTTGAAGCGGGTCGCAGAAAACTCCTCGGGAAAGCAGCGGAGCTCACTGTTTCTCTTGCAAAGGAAAAACTTGAAAAAACAATGACGAGTGACGACCAGAAGAGACTTATCGATAAAAGCGTCGAGCTTCTTGGAAAGAAGGTATAAATGGGTGCGCCAGGGGGGGCGGTAGGAATAGCAGAACGGTATGCAAGCGCTCTTCTTGACGTCGCGGTCGAGAAAAACTTTACGCTGGACGAAGTCAGTATAGAACTATCCTTGGCAACGACACTTACTTCAGAGAATGGAGTACTAACAGAGGTGCTTTCGGCACCGAGGATTCCATTAGAAAATAGGTTGAAAGTCCTAGAAGAACTCTTTTCTCTAGGAAAGTTCTCAATAATTACAAGAAACTTACTTCGCCTACTTACAAAGAGAGAACGTATTTCTCTATTAACACTGATTGTTGAAGAGTTTCAACGGTTGCTACTAGAGCATAAAGGGGTTCAGCGTGGCGAGGTGCGCTCTGCATTCCCTATGACCGAGACGCAGCAAGAAACTCTGGCAGAGAGTCTCGGAGCTGTTCTAAGCAAAAAGATGGAACTCTCTTATAGTATTGATCCACTGCTTGTTGGTGGAGTAGTGGTTCGCATTGGCAATTTAATCTATGACGCGAGTGTGGTCACACAATTGAAACACATAAAGGAAAATACCCTGTCGAGCATTTGAGGACTTATGTTCCGAAGACAGATAAGGAAGCTCAAGTTAAAATAGAAGGAAAAGGTATGGATATCAGAGCAGATGAGATCACGAAGATTCTCAAAGAACAGATCGGCGGCTACGAAGCCGATATTGACGTTGCCGAAATCGGTACGGTCGTCTCGGCTGGCGATGGAATTGCCCGCGTTCATGGCCTTGAAGGGGTTATGTACGGTGAGCTGGTAGAACTTCCCAACGATGTATTCGGTCTGGCGCTAAACCTTGAGGAAGAATCCGTTGGGCTCGTTCTTTTCGGCAATACCACGTTTATTAAGGAGGGTGACGAAGCCAAACGGACCAGAAGAATTTTAGAGGTACCTGTTGGGGAAAGGTTGGTAGGAAGAGTTGTCGACGCATTGGGTCGTCCGTTGGATGGTAAGGGACCAATACAAGCAACAGAACATAACCCGGTGGAACGCGTAGCTCCCGGAATCGTCGAACGGCAACCAGTAAAGGAGCCTCTGCAAACGGGAATAAAAGCAGTGGATGCAATGATTCCAATTGGCCGTGGTCAAAGAGAGTTAATTATTGGTGACCGACAGACCGGTAAAACAGCAATTGCGGTTGACAGTATTATCAATCAAAAAGGTAAAGGAGTTGTCTGTGTATATGTCGCGATTGGGCAGAAGCTCTCTACTGTGGCTCAAGTTGTCCAAACTTTGGAGGAAAATGGAGCCATGGATCACAGCATTATTGTCAACGCGTCTGCATCAGATCCAGCACCACTCCAATATCTAGCACCCTACTCGGGAACCGCGATGGCAGAATTTTTTCTTGATGGCGGGCAGCATGCTCTTTGTATCTACGACGATCTTTCTAAGCACGCAGCTGCTTATCGAGAGATGTCACTTCTTCTTCGCCGTCCTCCAGGTCGTGAAGCTTATCCCGGGGATGTGTTCTACCTCCACTCACGGCTTCTTGAGCGCTCGGCGAAGCTTTCCGATGAGAAAGGAGGCGGATCTCTCACAGCATTTCCTTTTATTGAAACACAGGCAGGAGATCTTTCAGCCTATGTGCCGACCAATGTTATATCTATTACTGATGGCCAAATCTTTCTAGAGGGAGATCTATTTAATGCTGGTATAAGACCCGCAGTGAACGTTGGAAATTCGGTAAGCCGAGTCGGCGGATCGGCGCAGATCAAAGCCATGCGCCAAGTGGCAGGGACTATGCGTTTGGATCTTGCTCAGTATCGGGAGATGGCCGCTTTTGCCCAGTTTGGATCGGATTTAGACAAAGCTACACAAGCGCAGCTTTCAAAAGGAGAAAGGCTCGTCGAGATTTTGAAACAGGGTCAATACAATCCGTTGCCAGTAGAGAAACAGGTCGTTATTATTTTTGCTGCGAATGCTGGTTACCTAAACGATATTCGAGTTAACGATTGCGGTCGTTATGAATCAGAGCTCTATGTTTATTTGGACGACCGACATCCTGGCCTCTTGGTTGAACTCCGCGAAAAGGCAACCTTGGACGATGAGCTGGAAGGTAAACTCAAAACCGCGTTAGACGAATTTAAAACTAACTTCAAACCTGAATCCGCAGAATCGGCGGCCTGAAAGAACGACTAGGAATATATCTTGCCAAGCCTTCGCGATCTTAGACGCCGCACAAATAGCGTCAAAAATACTCAGCAAATTACTAAGGCAATGAAAATGGTTTCCGCTGCCAAATTGCGGCGAGCACAAGAAGCTATTTTGTCAGCAAGACCGTTTGCAAAGAAGATGTTACAGGTGCTTAACAGCTTGGCGACGAGAGCGGACAGCACAGCTCATCCTTTACTGAAGGCGCGAGAACCGAAAAACGTCGACGTGATTGTGATTAGCGCTGACAAGGGGTTATGTGGTTCATTTAATGCCAATGTTCTTAAAAAAGCAGAGCACATGGTAGGTGAACTTTCTGCAGAAACAATCGACCTTCAGCTTGTGGGAAAAAAATCCCGAGACTATTTTAGGCGACGTCCTTACAATGTCCGATGCGAGTTTGTTGATATTTTTGGTGACCTCTCATACGGTGTCGCGAGTGATATTGCACAGCCGCTTATAGAGAGTTATTCAGATCCTGGTTCAGCAGCTGGTATTGCAAACAGTGTAGACGCAGTTTATCTCGTTTACAATGAGTTTAAGAACGTCATCCAACAAGATGTAGTTGTTGAGCAGCTGCTTCCGATCGAAAAACTTGAGTTTGAAAAATCTGAGGAGAAACAGGATTATATTTATGAACCTTCCGCCGAAGATATTTATAATGCTGTAATCCCTCGCCACGTGGAATACCAAGTGTGGCATGCGCTTCTTGAGTCAGCAGCAGCCGAGCATGCAGCGCGGATGACGTCAATGGAGAATGCGAGCAAGAACGCCGCCACACTCATCGAAGAGTTGACGCTAAGGATGAACAAAGTTCGACAAGCTACGATCACAAGGGAAATTCTGGAGATCGTCTCTGGCGCTGAGGCGATCCAATAGGAGAGAGTGAGAGAATGACTGCTTTGAAAGAGAGCAATGTGGGGCATGTCGTCCAGGTGATAGGGAATGTTGTAGATGTTGAGTTCAAGGGGGGAGAACTTCCTGCGATCTTCAATGCCCTTCGCGTGGTTGATGAAAAGGAATTATCTACAGCACAGATTTCGGTCACTGTAGAGGTACAGCAGCACTTAGGAGAGAATCGGGTGCGCACGGTCGCAATGAAACCAACGGATGGTCTAGTACGTGGCATGAGCGTTGTTGATACGGGTGCGCCGATCAGTGTTCCTGTTGGCCGTGGGACCTTAGGTCGTGTGCTCAATGTGCTCGGCGAGCCTGTCGATGAGAAGGGCGAAATCGAAACAGAGACTCGGCTACCAATTCATCGGTCGGCGCCTGAGTTTACGCAGCAGACTACAAAGTTGGAAATGTTCGAGACCGGTATAAAGGTTATCGACTTACTGGAACCATATGTTCGTGGTGGCAAGGTCGGATTGTTTGGTGGAGCGGGAGTAGGAAAAACCGTCATCATTATGGAATTGATAAACAATATAGCGACTCAACATGGCGGGTTTTCCGTGTTTTCGGGCGTAGGAGAGCGAACACGTGAAGGGAATGATCTTTGGCGTGAGATGACGGAGTCTGGTGTGATTGAAAAGACGGCGCTCATCTACGGCCAGATGAATGAGCCTCCTGGGGTTCGACTTCGAGTTGGCCTTACAGGACTTACTGTAGCAGAGCATTTTCGAGATGAGGAAGGCCAGGATGTTCTCTTCTTTATAGACAACATCTATCGCTATACTCTCGCGGGAATGGAAGTTTCGGCGCTTTTGGGTCGTATGCCGTCGGCTGTAGGGTATCAACCAACCCTTGCTTCTGAGCTAGGAAACCTAGAGGAGCGGATTACATCTACTGACAAAGGTTCGATAACTTCTATTCAAGCTATCTATGTTCCTGCAGACGATTATACTGATCCAGGCGTTGCAACAACGTTCTCTCATTTGGATGCGACAACTAATTTGTCGCGACAGATAGCAGAACTCGGTATTTATCCTGCAGTTGCTCCACTGGCGTCGACTTCTCGTATTCTTGATCCGCGGGTGATAGGAGACGAACACTATAACGTCGCGCGTAGTGTTAAAGAGATTTTACAGCGCTACAAAGACTTGCAAGATATTATTGCCATCCTCGGTATCGATGAGCTTTCGGAAGAGGATAAGGTTACTGTGGCGCGAGCTCGAAAGATTCAGCGTTTCTTCTCTCAACCGTTCCACGTTGCCGAACAATTTACGGGTCGACCTGGTCGCTACGTTCGCCTTGAGGATACCGTGCGTGGATTCAAGCGTGTAGTGGATGGGGAAATGGATCACATTTCGGAGCAGGCGTTTTATATGGCAGGTGGTATTGACGAAGTTGAAAAGAACGCAGAGAAGATAAGCGCAGCCTGAATGGATGACATGGAAGACCAACTCATAGAACTCGAAGTCATAACTCCGAACGGTGTTGTAGTGAGGGAAACGGTTGATGAAGTTGAAGCCCCGGGCATTTTGGGTCATTTCGGGGTTCTTCCTGGCCACCGTCCATTCATGAGTCAGCTCCGTGCAGGAGACCTCCGCTATCGAACCGGAAGTGAAGATCATTTTGTTGCTGTTCACTGGGGTTTTACAGAGGTCCTTCCCCACAAAGTAACGGTACTTGTTGAAACGGCGGAGCTAGCGGCGGATATCGATCTTCAGAGAGCGGAGACTGCAAAACAACGGGCCGAAACACGTTTGCAGGAATTTGGGGCCACCTATGATTCTGGAAAATTGAGACAGGACTATGAAAAGGCTCAGGCCCGACTGGAAACGGTTCAGCGTGCCACAAAAGCAGACCATTAGATCGAATTGAAGAGCGGCTGCTGCCTGTTATCAGGATTGCGTTCTCCCAAAGAAATGATCGCGATGGAATTTCCGGTAGAATGGGCGCTGAATGGTAAGAAAAGTGAGCCAAAAGGAAAAGGAGGAGGTGGTACTTTCTCAACCTAACCCTCATCCATTTGTTAAGTGGGCAGGTGGAAAAGTACGTCTCACCGGAATGATTGCGAAGCGAATTCCAACCGGGCTTCGCTACAATCGCTACCTTGAGCCCTTCGTCGGTGCTGGCGCAATGTTCTTTTGGATACGACGAAGTTTTCCGAAACTTGACTGTACCTTAGGAGACTTAAATGAAGAGCTAATGCTTTCTTATCGTGCTATACGTGATGATGTCGAGGCGGTTAGCTCCAAGCTGGAAACACATTCGATGATGCATAGTGAAGACCACTACTACGCTGTGCGTAAGAGTAAGCCTCGTAGGGAGACGGAAAGAGCAGCAAGGTTTATCTATTTGAATCGAACATGCTTTAACGGTTTGTACAGAGTGAATCGTAAAGGCCAGTTCAACGTACCCATAGGTAAGTATAGAGATCCGAAGATTCTCGACAGAGAGAACTTATTAGCAGTTTCTGCTGTGCTGAAAGAAACGGAGTTGATAACGGGAGACTTTGGTGAGATCACGGACGGCTGCGGCTCAGGAACGCTAGTTTATTTGGATCCTCCTTACTCACCGATCTCCGAAAAAACTGGGTTCACAGAGTACACCCGCGCTGGCTTCAAGCAAGAAGATCAAGAACGTTTAGCTAAGATGTTCCTGAAAATGATTCGCAATGGTGCGACAGTGATTTTATCTAATAGCGACACGCCATTCGTAAGAAAACTTTATAGTTCACTTCGTCCAAGTCCCTCTTTGGAAGTTATCGAGGTGGCACGTTCCATTAATTCTAAAGCCTCCGGAAGGGGTCGAGTAAAGGAGCTACTTATCCACTACCACCCTTAGTTTTAGGGAAATTAAAGCGAGGATGTTTCCTTGTTGTAAGGGTCAGATTGGTTAACAGGTGATAACCGTTTTTCCCACGCTGTTTTCTTTCGAACAACGCAAAGGGTTCCTTGCTCTTTGAAGCTTCAAACACCAATGAAACTTAATCGTCAGCAGACTCCCAAGAGCGACCGAAAAAGTCAAGAAATGTCGAGGGTGTGCACGTTAGTCAGTTACGGATTTGTACGTTGGTACTACCGGCAAGTACTGTCTTCCCGTTTCGCTTTAGGCGTAACCAAACATTGTAAGTGCCAGGGTAGCGGTACTGATGGCTGGCGCTGAAGCGTTGTTTGAGATCCATACCGTTTTCGTATGGATCGCAATCTGGTTCATACTCAGAATCAGTATCATCGTCCCAATCCCAGACTTCTTCAAGACAGTAGTAATCCTCGAGATCTTTGGCCTCTGACAGTTTATTCAGCTTAGCAGTTATACGAATAGTGATTCGGGTTCGCCTTCGCTGATTAGGCGTCATTGGGCGAAGGAAACGTACCCTTGGGGCCTTAAGCTTTAGTTCGGGTCCGTCTGCCGAGGCACTAGGAGCATTGGAAGAGCCACCTGCTGGATAGAA
>CAZFLB010000125.1:0-7161 GCA_964518945.1 uncultured Acidobacteriota bacterium
CCAAGCCTATTATGACATTTCTTAATTGGACGTCCTCCCGCACCTCCTGCGTATAGTGTCAGCAGTTGATTCTCAACGTCTACATACCCCTGGCCATCAAAAAAGGGTCTGATTTCCTGAACTATTTTACTTCGTCTCACAAAGCATTCTCGAGAACTCTTATTCGCTATCAGATCCAAGTATCGCTGTCGGTAACGGAGCTCAATGTCTGCTAAACCGTGCCATTTCTCCGGAAGCGGTTTAAGAGCTTTTGAAAGAAAGGAAAGCCTTTCAATTTTTACGGTGATCTCATCTGTTTTCGTCCTAAACAAGGGGCCCTCAACGCCAATAAAATCACCTATGTCAAGCTTCTGATAAATAGAGAAGCCCGGATCTTCAATAGAGTCTTTCCGCAAGTACACTTGAATGAGACTCCCTCCATCACTTATTCGAAGAAACCCCGCTTTCCCGACACGAAATATAGCAACAATACGACCAGCAGTCTTGACTTGAACCGAACTAGCCTCAAGCTCATCGTGAGTTCTATTTTGAAAGCTCTCAAGTATTTCGGAGATGCCATGTGTACGTATAAAGCGAGTCGGATAAACATAGACACCAAGTACGCTCAGCTCATCTCGCTTCGCTCTTCTTTCCTGCTCAATACGATCGTCAGTCCCCACAATTTCCCCTTAAACAGCTGCATCCATAAAGTTACATGTCGCTTCAAGCACACCATTAACAAAAGCGACCGAATCTGCTGAAGAGAAACATCGTGCGGTTTCAAGGGCCTCGTTAATCACAACCGGTTTCGGTGTATCTGTTTCCATCAGCTCGTAAACAGCCAATCTCAAAATATTTCTATCCACTGTAGCCATTCGGTCTAAACGCCATGTGTCTGCTGATTTCTCTATAGCCGCATCGATTACAACAATGCGGTCAACAGTACCTTTGAATAACTGATGTGCAAAACCCCAAGCATCTTTACTCGAGTTACGAAGTTTTGATACCGAAGCCTCAATCTCACTATCTGACTGCTGCATTATGTCCCGTTGATATAACATTTGTAGGGCAAGCTCTCGCCCTTTTCGTCGCATACTCATTGGATACACATCATGCTAAGTATCCAGAATAAGTATGTAGCCGCCCTCGGGAACAAACAGCCATATCTCATTTCAAGCCGCTCAAACTCTACTTGTTTTCCGAATTCAAGACTCGGTACTTAAGCGCCATCTCCACGGCAACCAAAGCCGCGTCAAAACCTCTATTATATGATGTGAAATTGGAAAATTGCTCATCGGTCCATTTTCCCTCTGCAACATAATCTGACGATACTACCTCATCGAGAGGCTCACCAGCCTCACCTGGGTGTCTAATGTGCCCTTCCTCAGTCAGAAACATTTTTGACGGCCAGGGGTATACTGAGCGTTTCGAAGCTTGGTCCTCATTTTTTGTTGTCAACACAGCACTGCTAACTGGAACACCTGTCTCTAATCCCGCCTCTAACATACCGAAAGTAACAGCCCGACTTAAATGTTCCCAATGAGGCGTCTCACCTTCAATGATGGATCCTACGCAGATGACACCATCAGTTCTGCCTGATTTTGCTATAGTCATTGCAGCTAAAGGAATCTCAAACGCTCCCGGCACCCGAACGACCTCAATATCTTCAGGCCGGGCACCACACCTACTCAGACCAAAGAGAACTCCGAACATAAGGCGTTCAGTTATCTCGCTATTAAACCTTGCCACAACTACTGCGAATCGAAGGCCTTCGCCCTCAATCTCAACCTTTAACTCATTCGCTAATTTATTACTCCCCGTTCTATCGTTTTTATCGTCAAACACCCCACTCCACATTGCTACTTACCCTCAAAAGAAGCCGGTCTTTTTTCTATAAAAGCACTCATGCCTTCCCTGGTATCACTAGTTGCGAATAACAGCCCGAACAATGTGGCCTCTAACGAAAGTCCTTTATCCAGATCCAAATCCAAACCCTGATCAACGGCGAACAATGCATGACGGACGGCCAAGGGACCCTTCGTTACGATCTCCTTAAGTAATTCTTCAGACTTAGAAAGGACTTGGTCTGGAGGAACAATGTGGTTTACAAGACCAATTCGATGCGCCTCAACAGCATCTATGTGCCTACCTGTTAAAATAAGCTCTGTAGCCTTCCCCCTACCAACCAACTTGGACAATCTTTGGGTACCACCATATCCCGGAATTATGCCGAGGCCAACCTCAGGCAGACCTAATTTGGCAGTATCAGACGAGACTCGAAGATGACACGCCAAGGCAAGTTCCAGACCTCCGCCTAAAGCAAAACCATTAATTGCAGCAAGCACCGGCTTCCCGCACTTCTCAATCCTTCGAAAAACATTTTGGCCCCGCTCGGCTTGCAGGTGCCCTGTAGAGACCGTTAGGTTTGCTAATTCCTTTATATCAGCTCCAGCTACAAACGCTCGCTCTCCCGCCCCCGTTATCAGTACTGCTCGAATTCCATCATCTTTGTCTAAGGCCTCAATCGCAACTTCTAATTCATCCAATGTTGCGTTTGTTAGCGTGTTAAGTTTTTCTGGACGATCTATTGTTATCGTCCCCACCATTTCATGGTGCGTAACGGTCAGGTTGTCATAGCTCATAAAACCACCTTACTTTCCATATCAGTCTACCGCTTTTTCAACTATGTTTCTGATTAGAACGACTATTGGTACCATCCCCCGATAGAAATGTTTCTGAACAATACAACATTGTTAGAGCCAACAATGCGCCGATGACGTCGTAAGATAGATCTAGCCAACTACCCACTCGGCCTACAACCCAAGATTGATGCCACTCATCACTTGCACCATAGATAATAGATACAGACACCCCTTTGAACATCGCCTGACGCGTTATCTGACGTAATTTCCCTTTCGAAAAAGCACGAACCGTAAGCACAGTCAGAATGAAATAAGCACCACCATGCAGCCATGCATCATGAACGGATCTCAGTAGCAATGGTCTCTGTTGTGAAGAAAGCACAAATATAAGGGACATGTAAACAACTACAGGACCCCAAGAGAACATTGCCTGTCTCACGACGGGAACGGATACATCAACCAACCTACAACAAAGGCTGATGCAATGAAGCAAAAGAACGAATAAATGGCGAACTTTATCCGTTCCTCACGAGTATTGCGCATTAATAATGAAAACGAAACTGACACAAGCACAGCAAAAATGGTCAATGCTGAAAAGTGGCTCATGCCATTAATTCTTTCTTCCGACTGCAATATCAAACACATCTAAGACAATCAGCATGTTCATAAGCCCGGCTACGATTAGAAACGTATAGCCATATTCATACGTAACTGAAGTAACGTTTCCCTTCCCCAATTCCAACATGTCAACAACAAAATACGGCAACCCTACTCCTAATTCTGCCAAACCTGCTAACTTTGACAGTATGTCGCCAGAACCAACGGCAAACAACTCTCCATCAAGATAGAGCCCCACGGCAAACAGCATCATCACAACCGGAAAAAACTTTATCGCTCGAGTTCGACACCCGATGATAAAGTGCCCTAGGCCGGGGACAATCCAACCCGACAAACACGCTGGAATAGCCGCCATGGTTCTTTCTCTAATACTCTGCTCAGACTTAGATCGCATAATCGACCATTTTATACAATAGCACTTCTACTAAATTCCATTGAAGAATTCGTAATCTCTGATAAGCAATGATAAAAAGCCACTCTAAACAATTAAGATAACAATAGATGTATTAACTATATTTTTGTCTATGATGCAAGACTATATCGGAATAGTTGGTCTCTTCTTCATTCTCGGACTAGCTTACGCGCTCTCATCCAATCGCAAAGCGATTAGAAGTAAAACTGTGATGTGGGGAATAGGGCTACAAGTCTTTCTAGCCTTATTCATGATGAAATTACCTTATGGAGTAAAGATAATCAGTCTAGCAGCTGAGGCCACAAAAGCTCTAATGGACAAAGCCAACACGGGTGCGGCATTCGTCTTCGGAGAACTTGCGTCAAGTAACCAGCTGGGGTTTATTTTCATTTTCAAAGCTATACCGATAATCATTTTTTTATCTTCATTGTTCGCAGTTCTATATTACGTTGGTTTTTTACAGTTAGTTGTCAAACTAATGGCCAAGATCATGATGCGCACAATGGGAACAAGCGGTGCTGAATCGGTTGCAGCTACTGCGAATGTGTTCATGGGACAATCCGAGGCCCCCCTTGTTATTGCACCATTTATCGAAAAGATGACGAAATCTGAAATCGCAGCATTAATGATTGGCGGCATGGCAACAATCTCAGGTGCGGTGTTAGGAGTCTATATCGAGTTTGGTGCAAAAGCTGAGTTTTTATTAGCAGCTAGCATTATGAACGCACCAGCTGCTCTTTTGATCGCAAAACTAATGTTTCCTGAAGTCGAAAAGCCCGAAACAGAAGGCAACGTAGATTTTCAAATAGAAAAAACTGAAATAAATATTATTGATGCTGCAGCGAAAGGCGCTAGTGCTGGAATGGTCCTATCTTTAAATATTGCCGCTATGTTGATTGCTTTTGTCTCCTTAACAGCATTACTTAACTGGCCTCTTCAAGTTCTCGGAACATCACTTGAGCAAATTTTTGCGTTCTTTTTTGCACCACTTGCATTCCTTATGGGTGTCCCATGGTCCGAATGCAATATAGTAGGTACGCTTTTTGGACAAAAAATCATCATCAACGAGTTCATTGCATACCAGTCTCTGGGTGAACTCAAGGCCTCAGGAGCTATATCCGCCCATAGCGAGCTAATTGCGACGTATGCACTTTGTGGATTTGCAAACATAGGCTCGATCGCGATTCAAATTGGCAGTATTGGAGCTCTAGCACCCAACCGGAAACGCGACGTTGCTCAATTAGGAGTGCGTGCGTTAATTGGGGGCTCACTCGCAACATTCATGACCGCTAGTATTGCCGGACTGCTAAACTAAATTCTATGGTTAGTACGAAACACGTTCAGGAAGCCGTAGAGGAGATTAGAACCAACATTACAGCGACGGCTACGACTGCAATTGTTCTCGGTTCAGGATTAGGGGATATAACCCAGGCGCTTTCAGGAAAAAACGCTCTAAATTACAGCAAGATTCCTCATTTTCCAAAATCCAATGTCAATGGACACGCTGGACAGTTTGTTTCAGGCTCCTTAGACGGAACTTCAGTATTCATTATGTCTGGAAGAGTACACGCCTATGAGGGCTACACAGCCGAAGAAATAGTATTTCCTATACGGGTTTTGTCTCAGTTGGGAATTTCAAAAATCGTGTTGACAAATGCGGCGGGCGCAATCAACACCTCGTTTTACCCAGGAGATCTAATGTTAATCAAGGATCATATCAACATGACCGGACTCAACCCTTTAATTGGAACAGAGCTCATTGGTCAGGAAAGCTACTTTACAGACCTGACTGATGCTTACGATAAAAAACTACAAATTAATTGCATCCAGGCTGTTGAAAACACAAGACTCAAATTAAGGGAAGGGACCTACATGGGAGTCTTAGGTCCGAGCTTCGAAACACCGGCAGAAATAAGAATGATGCGGACTCTTGGTGCAGACGCCGTAGGGATGTCGACTGTTCTTGAAACCATTGCAGCAAATCGAATGGGAGTAAAAGTACTCGGACTATCATGCATAACAAACATGGCAGCAGGAATACTCCAGAAGAAGATCACACACTCCGACGTGCTCCTAACGGGGGGTCAGCTACAAGACAGACTTCTGAGACTACTCAAATCATTTCTCCCCAAAGCATCTGATGATTAGCTTCAACACTTTGACCTCAGTCAACCACACCAAGATAAGAGAGTTCTCTGTAACGTTGATTGTCATCTAACCCATAGCCCACCACAAAGCAATCGGGAACCTCAAATCCAACATAGTCAACCTGCACACTTACTTTTCGCCGAGAAGGTTTCGACAACAAAGTGACTACTTTCAATGAAGCAGGTTGCTTGTCATGCAGTAGCGACAAAAGTTTACTCAACGTAAATCCCGTGTCAACGATATCCTCAAGCAGAATGACATCTCTCCCCTGGATAGAATCATCTAAATCATTTACTAGTGTTACATCTTGATTTGAAACTCTACATTCTCCGTAAGAAGAAGTCCGCACAAAATCAATCGTTAAAGGCACCTCCATCTTTCGAGAAAGATCGGCAAGAAATGTATAAGCGCCTTTTAAAACACATATAAGGTGAACTGTTTTTCCTGAATAATCTGCACTGATTTGCATCCCTAGCTCGCGTACGCGCTCCGCGATACGCTCTTCCGTAAAGAGAACCCTAACACCCATTACAAATAACTCTAGCTCTTAACGAAAGCCACTCCGCGAATTACCCCTAGAAAAAATGTCGAATGTAACCGTTATAATCCCAGGAGCCTCAACAGGCTTGCCAGCCTTGAGAGCGGGCTTCCAACGAAACAATCTCGCGTTTTCCTTAGCTGCTTCAACGCAATACGGAAGAGATTAACTAACTCCCAATACCTCACTAGAGCCATCCAAGCGAACCAATATTCGCAATATCACTTCCCCGCTAACCATTTTTTCACGTGCTGCGTCAGGATATTCCGGGTCAGGAGGCTTAAAAACAAGTACAGGTTCAATATCCCATCCCCCGGGAGAATAGTCTCCGCCACCAAAACCACCGCCACGCCCCGGGCCAACACCCCATCCTGATCCAGAGCCGACCCCCCTGCCGTCACCACCTCCGAAACCACGACCTTCGCCTGAAGAACGAGTTGTATCTACCCCACCACGGTCAACAGCATCCTCAAGTGACAAACCTGGAAACTGAACTTCATCAGGCGAAAAAATACCGGCTGTAACCGTATCTAGTGGGACGTCTTGAACATCGAGCTCATCGAACACTAGCAACCTAGGTTTTCTTGGGGCAACCGGAGCATGCCTAGGTCTCACCACCTCCTCACTCTTTTGGTTTACTGCTTTTGTTGGAATGTATGCGGTACGTTTCTTACCACCAGAACCGCCACCACCACCTCCGCCGCCTAATCCTTCACCTCCAGGGGTATAAAATCGGATTTGCACATCACCGGGAACAAAGGGCGCCTCTTACCCATCGGCAAGGGGGCCAGCCCCAAGTAATAGAAACACGAGGATATGTACCC
>CAZFLB010000126.1:0-13336 GCA_964518945.1 uncultured Acidobacteriota bacterium
AGAAAATAATCGTAAGGCAATGGAAGTTATCCGTTCACTTGGGGTTGAACCGGTTCCTTTTGATTTGCCAGATGTGCCTACGGATACAATCAGCTTTATTCTTACGACCGAGTCAGCTGCGGCTTTCGATGACCTGACACGTGTGGGGGATCTCGACAGCATGAAAGCATCACCTGAAGAAAGTCGTTGGCCAGATGGTATTCGTGCATCTCGATTTGTCCCGGCAGTTGAATACCTACAAGCAAACCGACTTCGCATGCGAATCATGGAAGAATTAGACGAGGCTTTAGGAGAAATAGACCTATTTATTGGGAGTGACCTTGGACTTACGAATTTGACAGGCCACCCCGAAGTTAGTGTGCCCGGCGGTTTTTTTGAAGGTACCCCGACAAGTTTACGTTTTACTGGCAAACTCTTCGGCGAGTCGGAAGTTCTACTGTTGGCTCATGCCTACCAGTCGAAAACGGAACATCATCTTAAACATCCGCAGCTGTAGTTAGGACGTACACGTTTTTTGAACCGCCTGTTCAGTAGGGCCGTTTTGAGTCTCCATCTGGTAGTTCAACTTTTGTTGAGGCAGTATCACTGTTAACGGAACACCATTCTGACCAAGAACCCGGATATAGTCGGACTCCTTGAATGTTTGCAACTTCCATTGCAAGGAGATTGTGACATGCGGTCACTCCCGAACCGCAATAGCTGACCGGGTTACTTTCAGCTTTTTCAGAGAAGAGTGAATCGAAACATTGTCGCAGGCTATCCCGCGACAAAAAATAACCGTGTTCATCTAAATTTTCTGTTGAGGGGTGATTGTATGCGCCAGGAATGTGGCCAGCGATAGGATCTATTGGTTCAACCTCTCCCCGAAAACGGTCTCTTGATCGAGCGTCGATCAAAGTGAGATGGCGAAAATTTGATTGAAGAGTACGAAGGTCTATTACCATTGAGGGGTTGATTTTTGGTTTAAATACGCGAGGTTTACATTGTTCACGGCTACCGCTAAGTTCAAAATCCTCGTTTTTCAATCCACCATCAAGAACGGCCACTGACTCGTGCCCTAGGTAGCGCAGCAGCCACCATAGTCTTGAAGCAATCTGGCCGAACGACGTGTCGTAAACAACTACTTGGGTATTTGAATCGATACCCCATAATGAAAATTGGGATGCAAGTTTGTCCGTATTAGGTAAAGGGTGCCTTCCATTATGACCATTTTTGGGGCCAGATAAGTCCCGATCCAGGTGTGCATATACAGCTCCAGGGATATGAGACTTGAGGTAATCGGCTTCACCCTTGTTTGGGTTGTTAAGATAAAAACGAGAGTCAATTACTACCCAGTTGTCATTGCCCAGATTTGGCCTAACCTCTGAAGCCGTGATTAGTGTTTGGTATCGGCGCATATTTACCATTGGGTTGATAAGGCTCTGGGCTTGTTGACTTACTTGTGTATATGTTGGGTTCTGTTTAGTCGTTGCTTGTTCCTGCTGGATTAATGACTAAACGGGATTCAGTAACTGATTCGACTTTCTCTCGGGAATAAAATAACGGGAAATATTGATGAGTTACGTACAAGGGAAACAGGTCACGATAATGAGGGTCGTTTGGATCGCCAGATTGTCCCGGTACACTTGTTGCGATCGAGTTGTCCCAGTTAGATGGGTCTAGGATTACGCGAAACGAAGCACCACCGCTTTGGTTGTCATTCCCACCAGTATTGTTGAGAGTTGCGCCGTAACCTCCTCGTGGAGCTGGTCCGACGTCGAGCTTGGTACGAATTGCTTCAGAAACGGCACTACTTAGCGAATGCCGGATTAAAACGTGCTTAAACTTCTCTTGCCCGTATTGCCACGCTTTCATATCTGTACCAAGACGTTTTTCTAGACTATCAAGTGATTCAGAAAAGCTCTGTTGCAGAATTTCGTCTCGGCCGGAAAGTGGCGCATCTCCGAATCTACCGTCAGGAGCAACGAGCCAGTCGATGACGCGTTTTTTATTCAGTCTAGTTATGTGTTTTTTTGCAGCACTGGGGACGAGAAGTTTTTGCATATTTGACAGCAGTTGTCGTTCGAAACTGACGTAAATGGCTGCTTCGACGGAGTTTTTGTCGACGATAAAGTCCCAGGCTTCTATCATTTCTAGAGCTTTCTGTTCACGCGGTGCTTTGAATTTAAGATGATTAAGCAGTGGAATTATTGTTCGAGCAGGAACTGATAATTCATCGTGTTGAAAATTCATCATATCGACAATGGTAAACCGACGTCCGGAACCCAGAAGTTCATCGATCCGAAGTCCTCTCATTTCGTCGCCCCATGTGTAATGGAGAGCGCTGGGGTAAGGATAGTTGTCAGGTACCATGTAATTGTTTGCTGTTGCCCAAAAGCCTTTCTTGGGATTTTTGATGGAAGGTAGAGCGTTAATCGGAAGAAATCCGTCCCATTCATAACGACCGTCTCCTGGTACTGGAACGAGTCCACTCCAGTTGGGACGGATTGGTGAAATGCCTACGGCTTGGTATCCGATGTTTTTGTTCGTGTCGCCCCAAATCATATTTTCTGCTGGAATACGGCTGTAAGTACAGGCTTCAACAAATTCTTCCCAAGTTTTCGATTGATTCATACGAAGACTGGCGAGATAGGGTGCATTTCCAATCTCCATCCAGGCTGCTCTCAATGCGTAAGCTTTTCCGTTTTCATGGTCTTCGTAAAGGACAGGGCCATGGCGGGTATACTTTAGTTGTACAGTTTCCGGAGACTCGTCTTTAATTAAAATAGTGTCCTGGATGATTTTCATGTTTTCCCATTGATCAAGGTACCGATATTGATTCGGATTCTCCGGGTTTAGGTCGTATACGTATAGATCCTCGTTATCCTGGCCGAAAACAGTTAATCCCCAACCTCCATATTGATTATGGCCAATAGAAATTCCGGGAAGTACAGGTTCTCCTCCTCCAATGACATCCCATCCAGGGGCGTTTAAATGGACAAAATATCGTAGAGATGGAGCCGGCATAGCGCGGTGTGGATCGTTTACGATATAAGGATAGCCTGTTTGGGTGAATTCTCCGCCTACGACCCAGTTGTTTGACCCGATTGCATCAGTACCGTCACCAGTTGAAATGATTGGTCGTGTAGCAGCAGCTAGTCGATTATATGACTGCAGGTTATTCCGGAACTCGGCTACGATGTCTGAAGGTCTAAACTCTATTGGTCGACGGTAAGCCTCGTACAAGTGAAGTATGTCTTTATCTAAAAGGGAGCCATCAATCTTCTCATCAAGCTCGAGTTTTGGACTCCCAGGTCGAAACCAGTCGAGTTCTTTGACTTGTTCTGCTCCGATGGCAGCTACGGCACGACCATAACGAAGCTCATTACCTACGTTTGACAAAAGTCCTTGATGGCGAGAAATCACTACTGAAGTAGTCCATTTTCCAGGTTTTATATTTTAAAGGTTGAACTCCATAGGTAGAAGTGAGGGGTCAAGCTCGGTTTCTTTTATGTAAGCATTAATACCATCGACAAATGCAGTAATGATAAGTTCTCCCCGAGGGTGATAATGGTTTAACTCCTGTGATAAGTCTTTCCTAAACAATTGCAATCTAGTACCGATATCTCGGTCTAGCTCTCTTCTGCCGAGAATCTCTGCTGTGGTTCCTGTTGCTTGGCGTCTCCACATCTCAAATTGAAAGAGGCGGTCTTTAGCGGCACTATAACCTTGAGCAAAAAACAGGTCATGCTCGTTTTGTGCGTAAATGTGTGCAATACCCCAACGGTCCTTGAGAATTTCAACAGGTGCCTTGGTGCCAGCAATTATGGTTGTGTTGCTTGCTGTTACGACAGTTGGGAGTAGCAAAAGAGCGAAGAGGTATTTAAATTTCATTAGTTCTCCTGTGTTCGTTCATTAGTCTTCTGCAGATCATACTCGCCGGTTTGCTCACACGCTAGCAGGTTGGCGAGTCAATAATTGACAGTTGAAGATAACTTGTTGAGTTTAGCTACTTAATTTGCTCAGCGCATCGGACCATTGTAGCTAGAAGTTCATTCTTGGGTGCTGGAACGCCAGCAGCATGTGCCTTAAGAACAAGCGCCCCGTTAATAGCTTCAATCTCAGTTTGCCGACCACGTTCTAAGTCCTGAAGCATGCTTGATTTATTGTCTTTCGTAGCTTTTGCGACTTCCCAGATTTTGTCAAGAATAGAATTCTCTTCCGCCACGATATCTGATGCTTTAGCAATTGCTACTGATTCTTGGACGATTTCACGAACTGCAGCTTCTAGGTGAGGATTTCCTATCAGCTCTCCCGTACGCTTTTTTAGTAGACCTGTTAGAGGATTTACAGCGGCATTGAGGATTACTTTCGCCCAGACCTTTTCGCGAATATCTGATACAACCTTGGCCTTAAGTCCTACTATGTTGAATGCTTCGACAATGTTTGTAGCATCATCAAGTGTAGCTCCCTGAAATAATCCGATGTCGGTTTCACCTTCGCCAGCGTGATAAATCTCACCAGGAGCAGAAAATGTTACTCCTTGGTTGATTACGGCACCAAGAACGTTTTCTGCTTTTCCTGCCAGAATCTCCTCGTTTCCAAGTCCATTTTGTAGTGACACGAAAATTGATTGGTTCCAAAGCGGCTTGAGTTTTTCGATGGCATATTTTGTGTCATAGGCTTTTACGGTTAGTAGAACGACATCTGGCTTTTCATTGCCAACTTTAGTGTAGGCTCGGATTGAGTGGCTTTTGCAGGTCGTTCTCCCGGTAACTCGAAGGCCATCTTTTTGAATTGCTTTAACGTGCTCCGCCCTTCCAATAAGGCTTATATCGTAAGTACTGCTCAGTCGCGCGGCTACAAGACTACCGAGCGCCCCACCGCCATAAACCATAAAACGTATCATTTCGACCAATTTATATGTGATAGAAGCACGTCTACCGGTAGAATTGCAAAGCCGTTAAGGGAGTTGAGATTGGTATGCGTAGTGACTTAATCAAAAAAGGCTTAGATAGGGCTCCAGCTAGAGCGATGTTTAAGGCAATGGGCTTGTCCGAAGACGATTTGGAGAAGCCCCTTATTGGAGTTGCCAATACTTGGACAGAGGTGACCCCGTGCAGCATTCATTTGCGAGATCTTGCGGAGAATGTAAAAGAGGGAATTCGTGCAGGAGGAGGAACGCCTCTTGAGTTCAACACGATCACCATTTCAGACGGAATCACAATGGGTTCTGAAGGGATGCGTTCCTCCCTTGTTTCACGTGAGATTGTTGCTGACTCTATTGAATTGGTAGTTAACGGCCATTTACTGGACGGCGTAATTGCGTTGTCGGGATGCGATAAAACAATTCCAGGAACGGTGATGGCTCTTGCTCGGTTAAATCTCCCTTCACTGATGCTTTACGGTGGTTCTATTCTTCCCGGAAAATTTCGGGGAGCAGATGTGACGATTCAGGATGTGTTTGAAGCTGTGGGTGCGTGCTCGGCAGGAGTGATTACTGAAAAGGAATTAAAAGCGCTCGAGGATGTCGCATGTCCTGGAGCAGGTGCGTGTGCAGGACAATTTACTGCTAATACGATGGCAACGGCAATGACTGCACTTGGAATTTCACCGATGGGTGCAAATGATATTCCTGCACTTGATCCTCGGAAAAAGGAAGAGGCTTATAAATGTGGTGAGCTTGTCATGAAGGTTTTAAGGAACAAGTTGAATGCTCGCCAAATTATCACACGAGCATCTATTCAAAATGCTATCGCTATGGTGGCTGCAACAGCGGGTTCAACTAATGCAGTTCTCCACTTATTGGCGATTGCTCGTGAAGCAGAAGTTAGTATTTCAATTGATGATTTCGATCGGATTTCAGCGAAGACTCCTATTATTGCTGATATGAAGCCCGGAGGGCGCTTTACGGCACCTGATCTTGAAAAAGCTGGAGGGCGTCGATTGTTGGTAAAAAAATTATTAGCAGGGGGGCGTATGAGTGATGAGCCTACCGTTTCCGGAAAATCTTTGTCAGAAGAGGCGGCTATGGCAACGGAACAGAAAGGGCAGAAAGTTATTCTAGACCTATCGAATCCAATTAAGTCCAGAGGAGGGATTGCCATATTACGAGGTTCTCTCGCACCGGATGGAGCCGTTGTTAAACTAGCGGGGCACGAGCGCGTGAAGCACTCCGGAAGCGCTCGTGTATTTGATAGCGAGGAAGAAGCATTTATTGCAGTGCAAGCTAAACAAATTAAACCAGGTGATGTTGTTGTTATTCGTTATGAAGGGCCCAAAGGAGGCCCTGGAATGAGAGAGATGTTGGCGGTCACGGGAGCTATCATTGGGCAAGGTTTAGGAGGTACTGTGGTGTTGATAACCGATGGTCGTTTTAGCGGCGCCACTCACGGGTTTATGGTGGGCCATGTTGCTCCTGAAGCTGCAGAAGGCGGTCCCATTGCTCTTGTTCGGGATGGCGATACGATTACACTGAATGTGGAGTCAAGAACCTTAGATGTGGAAGCAGACCTTGAAAGTCGTCGCGGAACAGAACAGCCTCCTGAACGTCTATATCAAAAAGGTGCATTGTCAAAATATGCGAGACTCGTTTTGTCCGCTTCAGAGGGTGCGGTGACGCGTTAGTCAGAGTGAGAACGGATCTTTTTCATCATTGCTTGAATCTTTAAATACAATATTTGTGTGAGCGTTCTTGCCAACTAGTTGATTAGTGGTTCGGTAATATCGTGTATTTGATTGATGTCAGAAAAGAAAAGTTCCTGCTCTACACCGCTAGGCCAAATGATTTTTACGCGATCAATTTCAGTTTTTTCCCCAAGGCCAAATACCACTGGGAGTTGATTTTGAGAGCAATAACCGGTAGCACTTTTAACAATTCGCGTTTCTGTTCGTTCGGATGTAGTAAGTAGGATTCTGGCGCCGACAGCTTCAGAGTTAGAAGATGTGCCATGTAGGCGGAAACTGATCCAGTGATTTGTATTTCCCCCATCATTCCGAAACAACTGTGCTGGACCTCCACTGGTTGATATTGCAAGATCTAGGTCTCCGTCTCTGTCAATGTCTCCGAATGCGGCTCCGCGAGCAGCAAGAGGTTGAGAGAGGCTCGAACCAACTTCACCCGTAACTTCTCTGAAAATGCCAAAACCTTCGTTTCTAAAAAGATGTGGTGGCTGTTCATAAGATACACGTTGCTGGACTTGTTGAATATCATTCTCAACGTGGCCATTGGCGACAAAGATGTCCAGCCAGACATCTAGTTCGTAGTCGAAGAAGAATGTCCCAAAAGCAAGTGTAAGTAGGCTATTACGACCTAATTCCGAGACAGGGGCGGCATCGATGAAAAAATTATGCTCCTCGTTGTGGTAAAGAGATACCATCTCATTTGAAAAATTGCCTATGACGATACTTTGTCGTCCACTACTATCATAATCTGAAGTGTCGATGCCCATAGCCCCTCGTGCTGAGCCATTCTCCCCAAATGCAATTCCTGAGAGTACTCCGACATCGACGAAGGAACCTTTTTGGTTGTGATAAAGGTAGTTCGGTTGTGTGTCGTTAGCGACAGCAAGATCAATCCAACCATCTTGGTCGAAGTCAATCGATGCTACTCCGAGACCTTTTCCACGTGGATTTTCAAGACCCACTTCTTGAGTCACATCTTTAAAGTCTCCGCTGCCTTCGTTTCGGTATAAAACAGCACTTGCACCTTGATAGGACTCTGGTGTGCAATAACTTTTGTTTTTACCGTCGAGGGCACAGAATAAGTCCTTTTCGATGCTCCATTCCACGTAATTAAGTACAAACAAATCAAGGTCACCATCATTGTCAAAATCTAGCCATGTGGCACTTGAGCCAAAGCCGTCATCGTCAACACCGTTTTCTGCACCAATTTCGGTGAAGGTGCGGTTGCCATTGTTGCGGAATAACAGATTTGGTCCCAGTGCTGTGAGGTAGATGTCCCGGTCACCATCTTCGTCGTAGTCCGCAATGGCAACACCCATACCGTAAGCTTCCCGGTCCAGCCCTGAAGATTTGGTGACGTCTTCAAAAGTTCCATCTCCTTGATTATGGTAAAGGGTAGAACTTGCACCTTTTTTTCTGTTTGATTCTGGCCAGTGAGTTCCGTTTACAAAAAACAGATCTTGGTAACCGTCCCCATCGAAATCGAAGATCGCTACCCCACTACCCATTGTTTCAGGTAAGTACTTGTTTCCAGTCGCACCATTGACGTGAACAAAATCTATGCCAGCTTCTTTAGTTATATTTGTGAAGCGCACTTGTGCGAGTAAGTCGTTTGAGAATAACAATGTTACTAGCACTAATGAATATTTCATTGTGACGTCTCTTCAAGTTTCAGTGCACTTCGATGCTCGTGTATGGGAAGGCGTTCGTTATTGTCGTCGGGATTCTGCAGACGATATTCTCCTGTTAGAAATTGTGATGCTTCATCTGCTTTGAACCTTAGGTACAGCTTACGGTGATGGGCAGCTTTTTCAGTATTTCCGAGCCCCTGGTATGACAACATCAAGTTGTAATGTGCTTCTAGGTCTTCTGGGTCCACAGTTAGTGTTTTTGTTAGCTCAATGATTGCTTTTTCGAATTCTCGTTTCAGAAAGTGTAGACGTCCGATCTGATTTCTTACTACTCGATCTCGCGGATAGGAAGATGCAGCATTCCTGAAATGCTCAAGTGCTTCGTCGTATCGACCTTGTGTTTTCAGAGTGAGTCCATAAAAATATTGACTCTTTGCGAGATTTGGATCCAGTTCAAGGGCTCGAGTGAGAACTGATTGGGCTCCCTCGGGATCTCCTTCTTGGACCCTCACACGAGCAATATTTACCCAGCCGTCCGCGTAGTTAGGATCAAGCTTGGTAACTTCAAGAAAAGCTCTTTCTGCGCTTTTAAAATCTCCTTGAAGGAGTAAGCCAATGCCGTAATCGTTCCATCGAAGAGTATCTTCAGTCCTGTAAACAGAGTGAGCAGGTGCAGATACGGACAACTCTCGATTTACAAGTAATCGTACATTGTCACTAGCCATTGTAATGATGGGAACATCGGGAATATTTTTGAGAGGGCCAGACACGTTAGCGAGGTCGCCGTCTAAGGTCCATTTTGCAAGATCGTAATCAGGAGTTGCATGGCCAGTTACATCC
Organism: uncultured Acidobacteriota bacterium; assembly: GCA_964518945.1. Taxonomy (GTDB): domain Bacteria; phylum Acidobacteriota; class Vicinamibacteria; order Marinacidobacterales; family SMYC01; genus CAZFLB01. The sequence continues at coordinate 9,135 of CAZFLB010000126.1, forward strand.
CGTACGCCCGCATAGGCGAACTGTGTATTCCACCATGAAAATTTTCTATAGTTAAGTTTGGCCTCCAGTCGAACCTCGTTGCCGACGTCTTCTGGAATTTGCAATCGAAATCTAACGGTATTCGCGGCGCCAGGAGGTATCAGCTGTACATATAGTAAAGAGCGAGCAGCCCAAGCGTTGCGTTTGTTGATCGGTTGCCCCTTTCCATCTAGGAGAAAAGAACGGTAGTAATGCGCGCTAGACTCGACTGGTCCTTTCCCGTTGTCTTCTACATAGCCGCTCCAAAACAAAACCTTGTCATTGTTATCGACTGCTTTAAGCTCCAGCCAAACGTCGAATGCGTCTACTGTTCCTCCTGGAAAAAAATGGCCAACGTTACGTGTTCGGACCACAGCGTCAATACGAATAGCCTCTCCTGGCACGACAGATGCTAGCGTTTGATTTAAGGGAGCGATGATTTCTTCGCGAACAGGCAATACTCCCATTCGATTTGGGATTGTCATCGCTGCTTCTTCACCTACGGCAAAAGTGCTAGCAACACGAGAAGTATTTTGTATTAACGCGTCGGGGGGAGTCTCGGGCTCTTCGGAACGAACAAGTGCAAAGAGGTCTACAGATACTTGGTTATCCTGTAGAAAACTCTTAACGGCTTCTAGCTGTTCGGTGTCTCCGTACGCCGTTGGTATTGCTGTGTTTGCACTGGCGAATCGATGAGATCTTAAAAGTCCTTCTGTCGCCGATGGGTCGGACCCTTCGACCAGTGGCATGTGGCAATCGGTACATGTTTGGGGTTTTTCCGGATAGTAAAATGATCGTGCTCCTTCACCAGAAACTCCACTTGCTTGCCAGTTGTCATAGCTGTTGAAACCTCTCAGCCATCGATATTGATTAACTGGCACGTCGAGATGGACTTTGTGACAGGACGAGCAAAATGCAGAACTATCTCCTTTGTGTAACGGTTTCATAAAAGTTTTGCGGTGCGGTTCCGGATCCAAGTGCAAAACTAGGTCATGGACGGCTCGAACAAGTGAATTTTTGCTAGTTGCGAGGTCATGGAGTTCCGGATATTCAATTACAAAGCCTGCATTTCCCATCGTGTCTTTGACACGAACAATGGAATGGCACGATGTGCAAGAAAGTCCTGCGTGAGCTTCCGGAAGGTCGATAAACTCCTCAACCGGATTATCCATCATTCCAGAGAAGAGCACAGCATGATCGTGACAACCCCCACACCACTTTGAAGGCTCTATCCCAACGATGCTTTGCATGTACTCAATTGATTTTCGGTACCATTGATTATTGAAAGAGGCTTTGTGATGGGCTGAGGAATCCCATTGCTTGTAGATATCAAAATGACAACGGCCGCATTCTTCACTCCCCATGAAAAACTCTGCGGGAATTGTTGTACCACTGGCTGTTTCTGCAGCTGAAGGGTAAAAAGGCCCGTCGCTTCCACCCATGGATTCTCCGTCCATCGATACTGGAGCAGGAGAGCTGTTAATAGGAATGTGGTCAGTTCGTGAAAATATCATGGTTGACAATGGTAAGAGCGCTGCTCCAACTAGAGCTACGGCGAAGAGCTTGTCCTTGACTATTAATGTAATGACAAGTGCTGTTAAAGTACCTATGGCAATATGAGTAATCAACAAGAAGTGTGTTGAGCTTCCGCCACCTAGGGCTATTAGTGTGAAGCCGGTAATTATTGTCACTAGGAAACCAGAACTAAACAGCCGGTTTTGTCGATGTTTCCAATAGATAATTAGGGTAATGACAGATAGTAATAATCCTCCGAAAACATGAAGCAGAACATTTGTTACATAAAAAATGCTCGGCGTTGCGAAGGAAAATAAATAACCGCTGTTTAAGAGTAGTACTATAAAACCAATGCGGAGGAAGTTCGACTGTGTTTTCATGTATTTTGAAGACTATGTTGGAATGTCTTTGATTGCGTGACTATTAGGATTATCTCCTTATTAGACAGTTCTCTACAAGAGTCTCTGGGAAAATCGTTCGTTGTCATGAAATTATGTGTCTTAGTCTCAATCCATTTCTAGGTTTCAGGTTTATGATCCTGTTTTGAATATTAAGTTTGAGGCGACACCCCGGCTTCGCGCAAGGCTTGTTTCGCGATACGTGTGACAAGAATAGTTGCCAGAAGTGTTGCAATTAAACCTACGGCGTTGACTCCGATCTCAAGAATACTAGGTGTCCTTGCGCCCGTTATAGCGTCGAGGCCACTTCGTCCGATTGTTCCGAGATATACATAAAGAAATGTTCCAGGTGCCATACCAATCCAAGAAGCGAGAATATAGTGAATGAAGGAAACACCGGTTAGTCCGTATCCATAGTTCTGAAAATTGAAGGGAAAGACTGGTGAAAGGCGGGTCAGCAATACGACTTTCCAGCCTTCTTTAGCAACACCTTTATCAATTTTGTTGAAAGCACTATGTTGATAGATCCAAGCCTCGACATGTTTTCTCACGATGAAGCGGGCTGTTAAGAATGCGAGGGCAGCTCCTAATGTTGCACCGAGCCATACTGTGACGAAGCCTTTTCCTAGTCCGAATACAGTTCCTCCGGCCAATGTTAGAAGAGAGCCTGGCAAAAAGAGTACGGTTGCTACGGCGTAGGTGAGTGCGAAAATGATCATACCCGAAGCCCCTAAGCCAATGACCCACATATTGAAACTTGCTATCCGATCGGCAAAAGATATCTGTCTTGTTGCGATAACAAGGCACACGATGAATCCAATAATAATGGTGATCTTTAAAATGCGCTTTAAGGACATTACGAAAGATTCCAACGGTAGAGCCATTTAAACAACTTGGCTGCAAAAGGTGTTAATCGTGTTTTTTGATAAACATCTGCTACACGTTGAACCGAGGATGAAAATGTTGGATACGCGTGTATAGTGTTTGAGAGTTTGGACAGCCCAATGCCGTGTTTCGCTGCTACAAGTACCTCATGCATGACTTCACCTGCGTGTACTCCAACAATTGTTGCTCCAAGAATCTTATCACTTCCGGATTTGGTGAGGACTTTGATAAATCCGTTTGTCGCGCTGTCGGTGATGGCTCTGTCCAGGTTATTCCAGTCGTAACGATAGATATTGTAAGGAATATTGTTTTGGTTAGCAGTATCTGCTGTTAATCCAAAATGAGCGACTTCTGGATCTGTGTAGGTTACACGAGGTACCCACTGATAGTTAACTTTTGCTTTAAACCAAGGAATTAAGATGTTTCTGGTGACAATGCGTGCTTGATAATCAGCACTGTGAGTGAAAAGGTAAGGGCCTACGACGTCACCACATGCATAAATATTAGGCTTCGATGTTGTAAGACTAGAGCTGACCTTTATTCCGCTGTGGTCAAAATCAACCCCAGCGTTGTCTAATCCCATATTGTCTATATTTGGTTGACGGCCTGTAGCTAAAAGTACAGCTTGAGTTTTCAATGTTTTCTTCTGTCCTTCTTTTTCGACCGTTGCGATAATGTCATGCTCTTTGTATTCGAACTGAGTCACGTTGGTAGCGGTATGTATCTCGATGCCTTCTTTCTCTAAGCAGTTTTTAATTAGCGCGCTTGCATCACGATCGTCACTATGGATTAAACGCGGCAAACGTTCTATGAGCTGTACTGCAACGCCTAATCTTCCCATCACCTGTGCCAATTCACATCCAATAGGGCCGCCACCTATAATCATCATAGAAAGTGGTGCTTGTTCCATGTTGTCGAAAATTGTTTCGTTTGTATAAAAGGGAACACTGTCGAGTCCTGGTATGGAAGGGATAAACGTCTTACTCCCCGTAGCGATAACAAAATGTTTTGCTGTCAATCTTTTTTTGTCGTCGATCGTAATTTCAAAGGGTGAGACGAATTTTGCACGACCCTGAAACACATCAACCCCAAGACTTTCGAATCGTTCTACGGAATCATGTGGTTCAATTGTCGCTCTCCGTTCGCGCATTCGCTCAAAAACTTCTTCGAACTTAAAAGAGGGTGCGGTTTCAGTCAAGCCCAGGTCTCTTGAACGACGAATTTGTGCGATGAGTTTCGTTGACGAAATGAGTGCTTTTGATGGAACACAGCCATAGTTGAGGCAGTCACCCCCCATTTTATTAGCTTCAACAAGAGCAGCACGCCCACCAAGGCCTACGGTACCCGCTGAAGTGACTAGGCCTGCTGTTACGCCACCACTGACGG
>CAZFLB010000127.1:0-13563 GCA_964518945.1 uncultured Acidobacteriota bacterium
CGAAGGAGAAGTCACAAATCCTGTCAAAACTGGAATCTTCTGTGCTTCAAAATCAAATTTCTTCTCTGCCTGTTTCTCAACAACACCTGCAGCTTGCCGTTCCACCAACGGCGGAACGGTTTTTGCTACCCTCGTAGTCCCTACAGCAAATAAATCCCGTCCTGATGAAACATTGGGCTTACGAGAAAACCATTGGACCAGCATCTCAATATCGCGATCTTGCAGTTGAGTGACTACATCGTGTTTGGGCCATCGCGCGGACCAACTGATGGTAAGAGTGACATAAGAATTATCAGTTCGGAGAACAAGGTTTTCTGGAGACAGTGGTAACCGTAGTGCCTCCACACGAGTTAAATATTTAAAAACCGCATCAAAACTACCCCGCAAAGATGCAGTAATGTAACTACCCCCAAGACCTGTTGATAAATGTTGCTCAGGACGAAAGTCCATTGACAAACGATGAATTGCAAGACCTTTTTCTGATGCTACGAGTGAATTCCTAAACGACCCCATGTTTTCTGGAGCTTGAGTAACATTCCCAACCATTAACACAAATGCTGACAGTTGCTCTCTGTCTCTCACCTGTCTATTGGACTCTTCCGCATCATGCGTTTTCTCCAACGACAATTCAACTAATTCATCGACTTTTAGTTGAACCAAGAGCCGCTTCCGAGCTAACTCTACGTGAGCCAACATCAACCCCGCTATAACAATAATAATCCCCCACTCTTGTAGCCTCACTGCACACCCTCAGGAAGCAAATCCACCCGCATTCGGAGCGAAAGTAAACCATCAGGTGTCCGACGCTCTTCTATGAGTTGCGTCTCTGAAACTTCTTTCGCAGAGGATACTTTCCGTTCGAGTGTTGAAACATCGATCTCACTTTTTGCCAACACTTCTAAAACTAAATTCGGTCGAGGAAAAGAAGGCTGCAGTATTACCGAAATCAGTTTAACCTCCGTCGGAAGAACTGTATCCAGCAACCATAAGATCTTAGTCGGTGCATAGCTGTATGTAGCTCCAGAATCAGCAACTGCATACAATAGGGCAAGCACTTTGGTTTGTTCCGGTGTCCAATTCAGATTGGGCTTGGAAACTAAAGACTCTTTCTGATTGGTACGTCCAATTCTCGAACGTAAAAGATTAAGATCGCCAACCTCCCGGAGGTATACAATACCGTGCAAAACTGCCGAACAAATGGCGATAATGAGGAACCATCGAATTGCGTTGCGCACCCGCCCAACAGGACGCCCCAGATAAATACCTTGCTTCATGGCCGCCTTCTCGAGCAAAGTATTTTCAATATCGTTGCAATATGAGTCTCATCAGATTCGGAAGCTTCACACGCCAAAAGATTAGACAATGACTCCGAATCAACACCATAGGCGTGAATGGAGCGAATTTTAGTCCCTCCATACAGTGAAGGAATCCTTTCTACCTCTCGTTGTATCGATTCAAGAGCTCCTTCTTGCCGCAATTTGGTTCTAAAATCGACTAGTGCACCATCTTGGAAAATTGCCAAACAATAGTGATCTACGTACATCTGCACTCGAACGTCAAGACCCTGACTGGTTAGAACACTCTTTGACCAATCCGGAATTCTCACAATACTCGTGCCATCTACCCAGCCAGGTGAACATTCCACAGCCTCAATCGCTTGCTCATATTGTTTAATTACAGTTGTTCGTATTGCTGAGCCTAACACTTCATTCTTGGGCCCAACCCAAAAATCGAACCTTGCCTCATCCAGCGAGAACGGCAATACTGAATTTAGCTCTTCAGAGAGTTTTCGCCGATGGACACTATTGCCTTCAGAAAAAACAAATGTTGCCAAAGAGAGATCTGGCAACCCAACTACAAGCGATTCCCTCCTAATTCCAAGTTCTTCAAGAGCATCACCCAAGATCCTGGCCAAATCTGCAATAACGCCAACATTAAGATCCATTAAGCTAGGCTCGATCAACCCTCCTGGTAATGTTCGCCTTACGACTTGTAACTCTTCATCTTTTCTTATCGCTACAAGTGTGTCCTTGCTAAATACAACACCGGCACGCAACCGACGTGAAAACGCATCTAGAATTCCCATTAAAGTTACACTACTAAATTGAAATAGCTTCCTTTCTTACCAAAGTGGTATTATATACATGGCTTTGGCGCCTTAAAGTAAAAGTCCTAGTAACTGTGGCGGCCTGCCCTCTGTGTTTCGCAAAGAGTTAACAAGGCCGACCTCCACTCAAAAGACTACGGAGGAACAATGAAGATCTATGATGCTAGTAGTATCCGTAATGTCGCGATAGTTGGACACGGCGGCTCTGGCAAGACTTCTCTTACATCCGCTATGCTCTATGACGCTGGAGCAGTTAATCGCCTTGGTAAGGTTGAGGATGGCAACACAGTAACGGATTTCGATGCCAACGAAATAACTCGCCAAATTAGCTTGTCAACATCAATGGCGCATTTTGAATGGAATAAAACAAAGTTTAACATTCTTGACACACCCGGATACGCTAATTTTCTACAAGAAGCACGCATGGCGCTCCAAGTTGCAGACACAGCTCTCGTAAATATTTGCGGTGTAGCAGGTGTAGAAGTCCAAACAGAAAAAGTATGGCAATTTGCAAACGAGTTTGGCCTCTCACGAATCCTCGTCACTAACCGTCTCGATAGAGACCGATCTAGCTTTTCCCGTGCTCTTAAGTCAATACAAGAAGCTTTTGGACGTAAAGCCGTTCCTATCCAACTTCCTATAGGTTCTGAAAAGGCCTTTCAAGGTGTCATTGATCTTATACAGATGAAAGCTTACACCAGCAACGGCGATGCAAAAGGTTCTTTCCAAGAAACGGAAGTTCCATCACAGCTCACCGAAGAGGCTACGACCGCGAGAGCTGCACTAATGGAAATGGTGGCCGAGGTCGACGATACGCTCATGGAAAAATACTTCGAAGCAGGTGAATTAACACCAGAAGAACTGGTGAATGGTTTAACACTGTCAGTACTTAACGGTGATATTTATCCAATACTTGCCTGCTCAGCAACAAATAACATAGGTGTCCAGCAGTTAATGGACACGTTGGTAGATCTGAGTCCTGCCGCCGATGCAAAGAACACGATATCTGGCACAGATGCTGAAGGGAATGAAATGCAGTGTCAGGTCTCTACAAATGAGCCTACAACCGCGTACATCTTTAAAACAATTGCTGATCCCTTTGCCGGACGTATAAGTTTATTTCGAGTGATGAGTGGCGTCTTAAAATCCGATACTGCTTACCAGAATAATAGTAAGTCTTTACCGGAGCGCATCGGAGCACTTACACTTCTGCAGGGAAAAGATTTCGTTCCTATAAACGAAGTGAGAGCTGGCGATTTAGCATCAGTGGCGAAACTTAAAGAAAGCCACACTGGAGACACCCTTGCTGAAAAATCCGCAACAATCATCTTCAATAAAATTAAATTTCCTGAGCCAGTCATTAGCTTTGCCATCGAGCCTAAGTCACGGGGCGACGAAGGAAAAATAGGCCAAGCATTACAGCGAATGGCCGAGGAAGATCCTATGTTGCGGTTCCATCACGACAACGAGCTCATACTCTCTGGAACCGGACAGCTTCACATCGAAGTAGTTATAGACAAACTAAAAGAAAAATTCGGCGTGGAAGTAGAACTTCATCCGCCTAAAGTTCCTTACCGTGAAACCATCCGATCTAGTGCTGAGGCCCACGCTCGGCACAAGAAACAAACCGGTGGCCATGGGCAATTTGCAGATTGTCACGTTCGATTCGAGCCAATCGATACTGGTGCAGAATTTGAATTTGGCAATGAAGTCTTCGGGGGCTCAATTCCAAGACAGTACATACCTGCTGTAGAGAAAGGTATCCAAGAAAGTCGCGTTAAAGGATTCCTTGCAGGCTATCCGATGGTTCATTTCAAAGCGACTGTATTCGACGGAAAACACCACGCTGTAGATTCTTCCGAAATGGCCTTCAAAATCGCTGGCTCAATGGCCTTCAAAGAGGCAATGGAGAAATGTAAACCGACACTGCTCGAACCCATTATGCATGTAGAAATTACCGTTCCTGATGAAAATACTGGAGACGTAATGGGAGATCTCAACTCAAGGCGAGGTCGAACACAAGGCATGGACTCAAAAGGAAATAACACTGCGATACAAGCGCAGGTACCGATGGCGGAAATGATCACCTACGAACCAGCACTTACATCAATGACTGGTGGTCGGGGAACCTTCAACATGGAATTCTCTCATTACGAGGAAGTCCCAGCCCACTTAATCCCAAAAATCGTAGCAGAACGAAAGGATGAAAAAGAGTCTAAAGAATAGTTGACTCTGCTTTTCAGGTTCACAAAGAAATGAATTTCTTTGTGTTGGGTTCCAACGATATTGAAGAGTACGCACACCAAGGACAAGCTAAGTATCGCGCTCTCTACTCTCTCTAACCTTTTAAATCGCTTTCTTCGGTCTCTTCCTTCTCAGGCTTATCGACATTTTTCACCGACTCAGCATTATCGTTACTCTTTTTACTTTGTTTGCTCGAGTCCGCAGCTATTTCCTTAGTACTACCTTTAAATTCGTAGTCCACTAATTCAATAAATGCCATCTGAGCACCATCTCCCTTACGCGGTCCCAGCTTTAATATTCGTGTGTAACCTCCAGGGCGGTCTGCAAACCGAGGAGAAACCTCACTAAAAAGACGACGCACGACATCTTTTCGAGGAAGCGTAGAAAGTACATGCCTACGAGCATGCAATGTATCCCGCTTTCCCATAGTAATGAGCTTCTCCACAAATGGCCTTAGTTCCTTAGCTTTAGCTAGTGTTGTACGGATTCGCTCGTGCACAATCAGGGACGCAGCCATATTTCGCAAAAGACTCAACCGATGTTCTGAAGTCCTTCCCAGTTTACGATGCGCAACACGATGTCTCATGAATCGATTCTCATACCCAATGAAATACCCATCGTAGCTAAGATTTCCTTGATTTCATTTAATGACTTACGTCCGAAATTTTTTGTCTTAAGCATTTCGGCTTCGGTTCTCTGAACAAGCTCACCGATTGTCTTTATATCCGCGTTTTTTAAGCAGTTGTACGACCGGACAGACAGTTCTAACTCATCTACACTTCGACTCAAATGCTCCGAAATGGTATCCCGTTGTGTCTCCGTGACAACTTCATCGACTGGAGTTTCTTCTTCGAAATTGACAAATATCATCAGATGATCCTTGAGCAACTTCGAAGCCAATCCAATTGCATCTTGCGGTAAAACACAACCATTTGTCCAAAGCTCTATTGTCAATTTATCGTAGTCAGTCGCTTGACCAACCCGGGCCGCATCTACGGTGTAATTTACCTTTTTGACCGGTGAGTGGACGGAGTCTAGAGGAATGTATCCCACTGGCAAATTTTCATCAAAGTTTCGATCAGCAGCTACGTACCCCCTTCCATTTTCCAGTCGTATTTCAATTTCAAGTCTGCCAACACCTGATAGGTTGGCAATGACAAGTTCAGTATCAAGAACTTCCACGTCGGAAGTTAGAGTAATGTCACCTGATTTTACAACCCCATCACCTTCAGCAGTAAGAATAACTACCTTTGGATCTGATGATAGCAACTTAAATGGGATACGCTTAATATTCAAGAGGACCTCAGTAACGTCCTCAACCGCACCTGGGAGGGCAGAAAACTCATGTAATACACCCTCAATCTTAACCGCTGTAACAGCTGCTCCGTCGATTGAAGACAAAAGAGCACGTCTCAGAGCATTGCCAACAGTAGTACCAAATCCTCTCTCAAACGGCTGAGCATAAAACCGCCCGTACCGATCAGTCAAAGTAGTTTGATCAACCTCAAGCCGCTTGGGCTTTTGAAATCCGTTCCCGAGCATATTATTAAAAAACCTCCTCTATGCGAGCGCTATCGCTTATTTTGAATAGAGCTCGACAATGAGCTGCTCCTGAAAAGAGAGCTCCAAGTCCTCACGAGCGGGCAAGGCAACAACCTTCCCCGATGTACCTTCTTCATTCAATGAAAGCCATTTCGGAACGCTGCGACTTTGAGCCACCTCCGCCGCATGCGCAAATGTGTTTTGTTTTGAGTATTTTTGACTAACTGACACAAGATCTCCTTCCCGCACAGCATAGGAAGGAATATTGACACGCCGCTCCCCAACTCGTATATGACCGTGTCGAACGAGCAGTCTGGCTTGGGGACGAGACGTTGCAAAACCTAAACGATACACTGTGTTATCTAAACGTCTTTCAAGCGACTGTAACAAAATTTCCCCCGTAATCCCTCGCGTTTTTTCAGCACGCGCGAAATAAAGACGGAATTGCTTCTCTAAAAGACCGTAAGCGCGCTTGACCTTTTGTTTCTCACGAAGTTGCAAACCATAACCTTGGATGCGACTACGCCTTGTTTTACCATGCGCACCCGGAGCAAAATTACGCTTTTCTATAGCACATTTGGAACTGAAACATCTCTCCCCTTTTAGGAAAAGCTTCATTCCCTCACGCCGACAGAGTCGACAAACTGGACCACGATACCTAGCCAATCGATGCCTCCTAAGCTAAAAAATCCTTTTAAACCCTACGCCGTTTCGGAGGACGGCAACCGTTATGAGGAATGGGCGTTACATCGCGAATTGAACGAACCGTTATACCTGCTGCCTGCAAAGCGCGTATAGCCGACTCCCTTCCAGAGCCTGGACCTTTTACTCGAACTTCTACAGTCTTGCATCCCATTCCTCTTACTGCCTGAGCAACTTGGCTTGCAGCTTGCTGCGCTGCAAAAGGAGTTCCTTTCCGAGAACCCTTAAACCCTAGACCACCTGCGCTTGCCCATGCTACAACATTTCCTTCCAAATCAGCGACCGTAACATGGGTATTGTTGAAAGTTGCCTGAATATGAGCAATTCCACTAAGAAGAACACGTTTCTCTTTCTTCTTAAAAGTCTTACGCTTGCCCTTTTTGTCCTCTTTCTTCTTCTTTGCCATCCGATAAACCTACCTCTTTCTTACCTGTTGTCCTCTCTTCGGTCCTTTACGCGTTCTAGCATTGGTATGAGTACGCTGGCCTCTCGCTGGAAGACTACGACGGTGTCGAAGTCCTCGATAAGCACCGATATCCATCAACCGCTTGATTTGCATCGAAACCTCTTGGCGCAAATCACCCTCAACGCGACCTTCTGCATCAATAGTCCTGCTTATTTGACTAGCTTGTTCTTCTGTAAGGTCCTTAACAACGATCATAGGATCGATTTCCGCCTTCTCTAGGATACTCGCGGAACGTGTTTTCCCGATCCCATAAATATAGGTCAAACCTATACCGATCCGCTTTTCACGAGGCAAATCTACTCCGGCAATACGTGCCACACTAACTTCTCCTTACCCTTGTATTCAAGATCGCCTAACCTTGTCGCTGCTTATGTTTAGGATTGACGCAAATCACTCGAACAACACCCTGTCGTCGAATAATTTTACATTTCGAACAAATTCTTCGCACCGACGCTCTGACCTTCATTATTCCTTCCTCTTCGTTCTTTAAATCATTTGTACCTATAAACGATACGCCCACGTGTTAAGTCATAGGGCGACAATTCAACCAAAACCTTATCTCCAGGAAGAATACGAATGAAATGTTTTCGCATCTTCCCTGAAACATGCGCTAGCACTTTATGTTTGTTTTCCAATTCAACTTTAAACATCGCATTTGGCAATGGCTCTAATACCGTTGCTGCTACCTCGATCGCATCCTCTTTAGGCAAATTGCACCCCTTCCGTGTAAGTCGGACGAGATTCTGCAAGAATCCAAGGCCCATCATCAGTAATTGCTACGGACCTCTCAAAATGCGCTGAAAAACCTCCATCAGATGTAACAACCGTCCATTGATCAGCAAGCGTCTTCACATGGCACTCACCAGTATTAACCATCGGCTCAACAGCGAGACACATTCCGGTTGCAAGTTTTGGATCAGGACCAGATTGCACAAAGTTTGGAACGGGTGGATCTTCATGTAAGGCGCGACCTATACCATGTCCAACAAAATCGCGCACTACTGTATAACCATTACGCTCAGCATGTGACTGCACCGCATAACCAATATCTGATATATGGTTTCCCGGAACCATTGCCTCTATCCCTTTGAACATTGCCTCTTCAGTCACAGTAAGCAGTTTTTGAAGTTCTTCACTTGTCTCTCCAACACCAGCTGTTAGAGCATTATCACCATAGTATCCGTCCACAATAGCACCAAAATCGAGACTAACAATATCACCATCAGCTAGGCGTTTTGTGTGTGAAGGGATACCATGGACAACCTCTTCGTTAACAGAAACACACAGAGAAGCAGGAAAACCACGATAACCTTTAAAGGCAGACTTAGCACCCTCTCGAGTAAGTGCTTCTGAAGCAATTCTATCTAGTTCTGCCGTGGTCATACCAGGCTCTAGGCAAGACTTTAAACTATGTAACGTATCGACAACTATCGCATTCGCCTGATGCATTTTATCTAGCTCTACGCTAGAACGATGTCCGATCATGAACACAGCTTTCCCTTCAAAGCGAAAGAATTAGAGTTTGACAGCAAGCTTAAAAGCTTACTATATATCTCTTCGATGTCGCCTTCGCCAGAGACAGCTATAACTCGTGAGCCATAGTATTCTAGCAAAGGTCTTGTCTCCTCTTGGTAAACCTTAAACCGATTTAACATAGTTTGTTCACTATCATCAGACCTTTGGTCGGCAGTTCGACGGCCTGCAATACGGCGCCTAAGTTCTTCTTCTTGAAGCTCCAAGTTCGCAACAACAACCGGAGGGAACTCACGTTCCCCAAGGAGCCCTTCCAAACCGTGAGCCTGAGGAATAGTTCGCGGAAAACCGTCCAATATGAAACCAGTCCGGCAATCCTCTTTACTGAGTCGCTCACGAATGATTTCTTGCATAGTATCGTCAGATACAAGACACCCTCGATCCATAACTTCCATTGCCTGTCTACCAAACTCAGTTCCAGACTCCGCAGCCTCCCTGAGAATAACTCCTGTCGATATGTGTGGGATTGAAAGCTCAGTTGATAACTTAGCAGCTTGCGTTCCTTTTCCAGCTCCAGGAGGTCCTAAAAGAATCATGCGTACCATATATCTATTAGCCCCGACGCCCTCGAACGCGACCTCTCTTCATGAATCCGTCATAGTGACGCATAATTAACTGGCTTTCTATCTGGTTTACCGTGTCCATTGCTACACCGACAATGATGAGTAGCGAAGTTCCACCAAAATAAAAGGTTACTCCAAGACCTTCTGTTACCCATGTCGGTAACACAGCATCAAGTGCCGGGCCTATGATAGGGATTGGAGCTACTCGAAAACCAGCTATCATAAACTCTGGCAGTACTGACACTACCGCCAAATAAAGCGCTCCTCCAAAAGTCAGGCGCGTCAAAATGCTATCGATATACTCCGACGTGCGCTTCCCTGGACGGATACCGGGAACATAACCGCCATATTTTCTCATATTGTCAGCAACATCATCAGGGTTGAAAATAATAGCTGTATAAAAATAGCAGAAGAAAACTATGCCTGCGACATAAAGCAACGTGTAAAGAGGCATACCCCAAGCTAGCTGTGTAGCAATGTTGGTCATCCATATACTATTCGGAAACATAGAAGCAAAAGTTTGAGGCAAAGCAATGATTGAACTCGCAAAAATCACAGGAATAACACCACCTGTGTTCACTTTTAGTGGGAGGTGAGTCGATTGTCCCTGGAACATCTTTCGACCAACAACACGTTTTGCATATTGAACCGGAATACGACGTTGAGCTCGCTCAACAAGAACAATACACGCGACAACAGCAACCATAAAAACAGTCAACAGAGTAAGGCCAAAGAAGGACCTTTCACCTGTCGAAACATCGGTAAAAGTCACTACTATTGCTTCTGGGAAGCGTACAACTATACCCGCAAAAATTAACAGAGACATGCCGTTTCCAACACCTCTCTCCGTGATCTGTTCGCCCAACCACATGATAAAAACTGTGCCTGCAGTCAACGTAAGGATAGTAAGCAAAGTAAAACCAATGCCCGGATTCGCAACCAGTGTGAGTCCACCTGTTAATTCCTGTTTTTGAAGAAAACCGGCAATGCCAGCAGATTGCACTACACTAAGGAGTACGGTACCGTAACGAGTGTACTGATTGATTTTCTTGCGTCCCAACTCTCCCTCTTTGGAAAGTTTCTCCAAGTAAGGCCAAACCACCGTTAAAAGCTGCAAAATGATCGACGCACTAATATAAGGCATGATCCCGAGAGCAAAAACAGTAACTCGAGACAGGTTACCTCCAGAAAACATATCCACGAAACCAAACCAAGTGTCTCTATTCTGCTCAAAGAATTCCGTTAGAGCTCGGGCATCCACTCCTGGAGTCGGAATATGATTACCCAGACGGTATATAGCTAACATACCGAGCGTAAATAAAATCCGATTCCTTAGATCTGGAATCCTGAAAATGTTCTTGAGGCTTTCAATCACTCTTCAAGAGTCTCCACGGTGCCACCTGCCGACTCGATTTTACTGACTGCTGAAGCGCTAAAAGCGTGGGCTCGAACAACAAGCTTGGTAGCCAGGTCTCCATACCCTAAGATCTTTATTCCATCATAATGCTTTCTTATTAAGCGATGTTCTAAAAGCATTGCTGGAGTTACAATCGCTCCTTCGGGAAATCGGTCTAAGTCTTTAACGTTAACTGTCTCAATCTGTTTCGAAAAAATATTTGTAAAACCTCTCTTAGGAACTCGCCTAACTAAGGGCATCTGTCCACCTTCAAAGCCGCGACGTCTGGAATAACCTGAACGAGACCTAGCACCTTTATGCCCTCGACCAGCTGTTTTTCCAGTTCCAGAACCAGGACCTCTTCCGATTCTCTTTTTTACTTTAATGGCTCCAGCAGCCGGCTTGAGCTTTTCAAGACTCATCTCTCTAACTACCTTTCAACGACTTTCAAGAGGTGTGCAACCTTTACAACCATACCTCGCACCCCAGGAGTGTCCTGTCGCTCAACCGTGTGCCGCACACGTCTGAGTCCCAGTCCCTTGACAATTTCACGTTGTCGCTTAGTTGTACCGATCACACTGCGTACAAGCTCTATCACCAACGTATTCTTCGCACTAGATTTGGAACTTTTTTTCTTTGCTTTCCTTTCAGCCATCTACCCAATAACCTCAGCAATATCTTTGCCTCGAAGTCGAGCTACCGACTCAGGACTGCGCAACTCAGCAAGCCCCGACATAGTAGCTTTCACCACATTTTGCGGATTAGCGGTTCCCAGTGATTTTGTCAGTATGTCTCGGATACCCGCAGCTTCGACTACCGCTCTTACCGCGCCACCAGCGATTACACCTGTACCTGCAGCTGCAGGTTTTAATAGAACACGACCAGCACCAAAAACCCCGGTAACTTGATGGGGAATTGTGCCCTCAGAAAGTGGTATTTGCATAAGGTTCTTTTTCGCAATCTCTACACCCTTACGAATTGCTGAAGGAACTTCCTTTGCTTTTCCCAATCCAAATCCGACATGCCCTGCACCATCTCCCACAACAACCAATGCACTGAATGAGAGATTCTTACCACCTTTCACCACTTTGGTGACACGGTTAATACTAACAACCTGATCTTTCAGATCTAACTCGTTAGCATTCAATTTTTCTCGTCGCATTAATCTTCCTCTATTTTTTAAAACTTTAGACCCGCCTCACGAGCTGCACTCGCAAGCGCCTTGACCCTTCCTTGATATTTAAAACCACCGCGATCGAAAACTACGTTTTCAATGCCTTGTTCCTTACAACGAACTGCAATACGTTTACCGACATCCAGTGCCCCTTTAACACTGCTGCCAAACGATGAATCTTTTTCACAGCTACTCGCAGCATCAAGTGTGCGGCTTTCAGTATCGTCAATAGCCTGCACATAAATATGTTTAGCACTACGAAACACAGCCAGACGTGGTCTAGAGGCAGTGCCAGTTACTTTCTTTCGGATTCTAAGGTGAATCCGCCTCCTAGCTTTTGTCTTTTCGTTTGTCTTCATAATTTCTTTATGTCACCGCGGTCTTGCCAGCCTTTTTCTTTAGTTGTTCTCCGGTATAGCGAATACCTTTTTGTTTGTAAGGATCTGGTTTTCTAAGGCTGCGAATATTTGCAGCAGTTTGTCCAACAAGTTGTTTATCAGCACCTGACACCTTAATATGTGTATTCTTCTCGATCTGAATATCAATACCCTCAGGAATGGCAAAATTGACAGGATGAGAGTACCCAAGCAAAAAATTAACTTTTTTCCCTTCTAACTGTGCTCGATAACCAATACCTACAATATCTAGTTCTTTTTCGAATCCATTCGAAACACCATGGACAGCATTTGCTAAAAGACTCCTCGCTAAACCCCAAAAAGGCTTAAGGGCATCTGACTCGCTCTCCCTTACAGCTGTCAAGACTCCTTCTTGTTCGTTGGCATTAATACCAGCAGGCATCTTCATCGTTAGTTTCCCTTTAGGACCCTCGACGCGCACATTTTTACCATCGACAGAAATCTTTACCCCTTCAGGGACTGTAATGGGTTGAACCCCTACACGAGACATTCTTTAGAACCTCTTTCCTCACCAAACATCAGCAAGAATCTCTCCACCAAAACCCTCACGAATAGCTTGCCGACCGGTCATCAGGCCTCTTGAGGTAGATAGGATGTTTATACCAATACCCCCTCTTACACGAGGTATCTCGCTCTTCGATACATAAACACGACAACCAGGTCTAGAAACACGTTTAATTCCCGAAATCACCCCAGAACCATCGTTTAACCTCTTCAAGAAAACGCGTAATATCCCTTGTTTATCATCAGCAATGCGTTTGAAATCTTGAATATACCCTTCATCTTTTAGGACTCTTGCAAGCTCGGCCTTAAGGTTCGATGCTGGGATATCAACCTTAGCGTGACGTGCTGCAACACCATTACGAACTCTAGTCAGCATGTCAGCAACTGGATCAGTCATCATAGTTTATATATCTCCTCACCAACTCGACTTCATGAGACCAGGAATCTCACCTGCAAGAGCTAATTTCCTGAAACAGAGGCGGCAAAGACGAAATTTGCGGAGGTAGCCTCTCGGGCGACCGCAACAATTACATCGGTTGTGCTGCCGAACTTTAAATTTTGGTTTACGCAGTGTTTTAGCAATTGCGCTTTGTTTAGCCAATGACTTTCTCCATTTCCATCAAGTACCAGTATTTATTGCTGACTCAGTCAGACGACGAAACGGCATACCCAAAAGCTCTAATAGTCGTTTCGCACCTATATCGTCTAATGATGTTGTAACAAAAGTGACATTCATCCCTCTAGTTTCATCAACATGCGAATAGTCAATCTCTGGAAAAATAAGTTGATCTTTCAATCCCATCGTGTAATTACCACGTCCATCGAAGGATTTTGTTGGCACCCCACGAAAATCACGAACTCGAGGTAATGCGATATTAATCAAGCGGTCGATGAATTCGTACATTCTTCCGCCTCG